>DATJRL010000366.1:0-9722 GCA_035504785.1 Caulobacteraceae bacterium | reverse complement strand
GCTGACTCCAACTTGGCGATCAGGCGCTCGACATTGGCGCGCTCGTTGAAGGTCGGCGCGACCACGCTCAGCTGCAGCGCCGCGGGATCGCCGGCCGCGGGCGGGGCGCCGGCGGTTGTTGGGGGGACGGAGGAGGGTGTGGCGCTCACCGGCCCTTCATAGCCGCAACGCTCCTGCTGTCGAACAGCTTCACCGGCGGCCTTCAACCGCGAATACGACCCCAAGGGCGATCTCGTGCCGGCGCTGTCGCAGGAGTTCGTGTTCGTCTTCGATGTCTCGGGGGCCTGGGCCGCTAGGAAGATCACCTGGACGGCCGGCCCTGCTGGCGGCGGCCGGGGTGTCGGGGTGCGGATAGGGCTTACTCCGCCGGCGCCGGCTTCAGGCCGTCGACGCGGGTTTCCTCATGGTCGTCGTGGCGGGTTTCCGGTTCGACAAAGCGGCGGATGCGGTCGAGGTAGATGTAGATCACCGGCGTGGTGAACAAGGTCAGCACCTGCGAGACGAGGAGTCCGCCGATGATCGCCGCGCCGAGCGGTTGGCGGAACTCGGAGCCGGTGCCTTGGCCGAGCACCATCGGCACGCCGCCCAGCATGGCGCAGGCGGTCGTCATCAGGATCGGGCGCAGCCGCTGGTGCGAGGCCTCGCGCACCGCGTCGCGGGGGCTCATGTGGTGCTCGCGCTCCAGCCTCAGCGCCACGTCCACGATCATGATGCCGTTCTTCTTCACGATCCCGATCAGAAGGATGATCGCGATGATGCCGATGACGTTCAGGTCCTGACCCGCCGCCAGCAGCGCCAGCAGCGCGCCCACCCCCGCCGACGGCAGCGTGGAGAGGATGGTGATCGGGTGGATGTAGCTTTCGTAGAGAATGCCCAGGATGATGTAGACGGCCAGCAGCGCCGCCGCGATCAGGATGGGCTCGCTCGCCAGCGACTCCTGGAACGCCTGCGCGGTGCCCTGGAAGGAGCCCGTCAGGCTGGGCGGCGCGTGGAGCTGGTCCCGGACCTGCTGGATCGCCTGGGTCGCGTCGCCCAGAGACTCTCCCGGCGCCAGGTTGAACGAAATCGTCGTCGCCGGGAATTCGCTCTGGTGGCTGATGGTCAGGCTCGACGTGGCGTTGGGATCCACCTTGACGAACAGCGACAGCGGCACCGTCTTCCCGGTCAGCGGCGACATGATGTAGACGTCGTTGAACATCGCGGGCGTCGCCTGCTCCGCGGGCGGTCCTTCCATCACGACGTGGTAGCTGTTCACCTGGGTGAAGAACTGCGCCACCTGGCGCTGGCCGATGACATTGTAGATCGCATTGTCGATGTCGGCCGGGGCGATGCCGAAGCGGCCGGCCGCATCGCGGTCGATGGTGAGGTTCACGGCGGCGCCTTGCGACTGCTGGTCGGAGCTGACGTCGGCCAGCTTGCCCCGCAGGCCCTGCATGGCCGCCAGCAGCTTCGGCCCCCAGGCGTCGAGTTCGTCCAGATCCGGATCGCTGAGGGTGTACTGGTACTGCGCCTGGCCGGTGCGGCCGCCGACGCGGATGTCCTGCGCCGCCTGTAGCAGCACGCGTTCGCCGACCAGCCGGTTGAGCTTGGGCCTCAGGTCGTTGATCATCTGGGTGGCGTTCATGCGTCCCTCGTCGCGAGGGGCCAGGCTGATATTGAGATTGGCCTGGTTGGCGCCGCCGCTGCCGAGGAAGAAGCCGACGCCGGCGACGCCGGGCTCCTTGCCGATGACGTCCGCCGCGGCGTGGATTTTCCCGGACATCTTGGCGAAGGAGGCGTCCTGCGAGGTGAGCACCACCCCCTGGATGAACCCGGTGTCCTGCTGGGGGAAGAAGCCGGTCGGCACGGTCGCGTACAGGTAGACGGCCAGCGCCATCGTCGCGAGGAACACCGCCAGCGTCACCCGCATGTGGCGCAGCACCACGTCGAGGGCCTTGGCGTAGCCGCTCTCCAGGTTTCGGAACCCGCGTTCCAGCGCCCGGGTGAACGGGTGGCTCGCCGGCTTGGGCAAGCGCAGGAAGTGACCCGCCAGCATCGGCGTCAGCGTGAGCGACATGCCGATGGACACCAGCACCGCCGCGCTGAGCGTCAGCGCGAACTCCTGCATCAGTCGCCCGACCACGCCGCCCATGAACACCAGCGGCGTGAACACCGCGATCAGCGAGATCGAGATGGTGAGGATGGTGAAGGCGATCTCACGCGAGCCGGCGAGGGCGGCGTTGAACGGCCGCTCGCCATGCTCGATCCGTTTCCAGATCACCTCTTCCATGACGATGGCGTCGTCGACCACGAAGCCCACCGCGATGGTCATCGCCATCAGCGAGAGGTTGTCGAGGCTGAAGTGCAGCGCCAGCATCACCGCGCAGGTCGACAGCAGGCAGATTGGGATGATGGCGCTGGGAATCAGCGTCGCCCGGACGTCGCGCAGGAACAGGAAGATCACCGCCACCACCAGGCCGATGGTGATCAACAGGGTGATCTCCACGTCGCGCACCGACGCGCGGATGGTCTGGGTGCGGTCCGCGAGCATGCTGATGTTGACCGCCGGCGGAATGTCCGCCTCGAGGCCGGGCAGCGCCGCGTTGATCCGGTTCACCGTCTGGATGACGTTCGCGCCCGGCTCCTTGAACACGATCAGCAGCACCGCCTGGCCGGGAACGAGGTTTGGATCCTTGTTGTCGACGCCGGGGAACATCCAGGCGCCGACCTGGTCGTTCTCGACGCTTTGGACGGCCCTGCCGAGGTCGCTGACGCGGATCGCCCCGCCGTTGTGGTAGCCCACCACCAGGTTCTGCCACGGCGCCACGTCGAGGATCTGGTCGTTGGCGTAGACATTGTAGCTCTTCAGGGCGCCATTGATGTCGCCCTTCGGCGCATTGACCGTCTCGTTGGCGATGGTCTGGCGCACGCCGTCGAGTTGCAGGCCGAGCGCGGCGACTTTGCGCGGATCGATCTGGATGCGGATCGCCGGTTTCTGTTGGCCGCCGACGATTACCTGGCCGACACCGTCGATGCGCGAGATCTGCTGGCTGAGGATGTTCTCCGCATAGTCGTCGACGGTCGCCAGCGGCAGCGTCTCCGAGGTCAGACCGATGATCATGATCGGCGCGTCGGCCGGGTTCACCTTGCGAATGGTCGGCGCCGACGGGAGGTTGGTGGGCAGCTGTCCGCTGGCGGCGTTGATCGCCGACAGGATGTCCTGTTCCGCCGAGTCGATATTTCGCGTGAGCTCGAACTGCACGGTGATGCTGGTCGAGCCCAGCGAGCTCACCGACGTCATCTCCGTCACGCCCGGGATCTGGGAGAACTGCCGCTCGAGGGGCTGGGCGATGTTGGAGGCCGTGGTCTCGGGGCTGGCGCCCGGCAGAGACGCGCTCACCGAGATGGTCGGGAAGTCCACCCCCGGCAGCGCGGCCACCGGCAGGTTGAAGAAGCCGACGATGCCGAAGACCAGGAACGCGGCCGCGATCAGCGAAGTCGCGATCGGGCGCCGGATGAAGGGGGCCGAGATGTTCACGAGCCGTGCTTTCCGCCGCCCCCGGCGTGGCCGGCCCCGGCGCGGCCGGCGCCGGCAGTGGCCACGATCGATCCGTTGCGCAGCGACATCTGACCGTCCGTCACCACCGAGTCGCCCGGCGACACGCCGCTGGAAATGACCGCCAGGCCCCCTTCGGTCGCCATCACCTTGATCGGCCGCGCCACGACCTTGTTGCCCGGGCCGATGACGTAGGCGAAGGCGCCGTTGGGGCCCTGGTTCACCGCTGTCGCCGGGATGGTGGTGGCGTGCGGCACGGTCTGCAGCGTCACGCGCACATTGACGAACTGCCCGGGCCACAGCTGCCGGGCGGGATTCTCGAACCGGGCTTTCATGGTGACCGTGCCGGTGGTCGGGTCGACGTGGTTGTCGGCGACCACCAACTCGCCCTCCCCGAGGCTCGCGCCGGTCTCCTGACTGAGCGCCTGCGTGGTCAGGGGCTTGGTGAACGCCGCCGAGGCGCTCGACAGTTGCTGGAACTGCCCTTGCGGGATGGTGAAGGTCACCGCGATCGGCTGGATCTGGTTGACGCTGATGATGCCGGTGGTCAGCGTCGTCGTGACGATGTTGCCGGGGTCCACCAGACGGATGCCGACCCGGCCGTTCACCGGCGACGTTATGTGGCAGAAATTGACGTTCACCTGAGCGGCGCGCACGTTCCCCTGGTCGGCGAGGACGACGCCCTCGTCCTGCTTCACCGTCGCCTCTTGGTCCTCGTAGGTCTGGCGGGCGATCGAGTTCTGCGCCACCAGCGTTTGGTAGCGGGCCAGGTCGGTGCGGGCGCCGGCCAGCAGCGCCTGGTCGCGGCGCAGCGCGCCCTCGGCCTGGGTCAGCGCGGCCTCGTAGGGTCCGCTGTCGATCTGAACCAGCAAGGCGCCGACCCGGACGTCGTCACCTTCCCTGGCCACATAGGTCACCCGTCCGTTGACTTCCGGATTGATCAGCACCCCTTGCCAGGCCTGCGCCGCGCCGAGCGCGGTCACGGAGAGCGGCACGTCCTGGCTCGTCGCTTTCGCCACCGTCACCGACACGGGCGGCGGTCCCTTGGGCTTGGGGGGCTTCTGGCTGAGCGACAGCCACGCGATCACCGCCACGAGCGCCACGCCGAGCGCGACGAAGCCCCACCGGAAACGTCGGGGTGGCGACATCCAATAATCCTTTGCTCTGACGGGCGCGCCGCGAACCGCGGGCGTCCTTATTACGAGGTAAGCTCGCCGTGATGTCAGGTTCGATACGCGTCACGGCAATGGCGCGACGGCCGCGGACGGGCCGCGTCCGCCGGCGCCGGGCGCACTCTTTAGAGACCTCGAACGCAAGCCGGTAGCCCACAAAAGCCTGAAAAGCGTTGGCGGAACGTCGCGCGCCGACGCTTGCCAACGCACTTGACGCTGTGGCGTTCCAGGTCTCTAATACGGCGTATTAATTCAGGCGAGCGATGCCGGCTGCAACCAGTCCTGTCCGAGGCGCGAGCGCCGCCGACACCGTCGAGGAACTGCTGTCGACGGCCGAGCGGTTGTTCGCCGAACTCGGCGTCGCCAATGTCGCGCTCACCCAGATCGTCGCCGACAGCGGCCAGAAGAACCGGTCGGCGCTGCACTATCACTTCGGCTCGCGCGGCGGCGTGCTCAGCGCGGTGATGGACCGGCGGCTCGCGTCGATCAACGCGCGCCGTCTGGTTCTGCTCGAAGGGCTGCCGGCGAATGCGCCCGCGATCGACGTCGTGCGCGCCAATATCGCCGCTCTCGCCCAGACCGTGGTCGAAGAGCCATGGGGGCCTGACTATATCTCGATCTTGGCCCAAATCCGGTTCCGCCCGGGTCTGCTGGACCATAACCCGCTGCACGATGAGAGCCTCGCCGGCATCCGCCTGGCGCGCCAGCGCCTCGCCGGTGCGGCGCGCGGCGTTCCGGCCGAGCTTCTCGCCCGCCGGTTCACCTGGACGAGCGACGCGGTGGTGTTCGAACTGGCGCGCTGGACCCAGGCGACGCCGCCCGAGGCGCGCACCCCCGCCGCCGTCGCGGCCCTCGTCGAAGATCTGGCGGTGTTCGGGACCGCCGGCCTCTTGGCCGCCCCACCTGCAAGGAACCCTGACCCATGACCAATACCACCCCCGCCGGCGAACCGTTCGGCGGCGTCATCGGGCGCACCTTGCCCGAGTCCCAGCCCTGGTGGCCGGCGTCGAAACTCAAGGCCGGCGCGCCGGACGTGGTCGTGGTGGTGCTGGACGACACCGGCTTCGCCCACCTGGGCTGCTATGGTTCGACGATCGAGACGCCCAACATGGACGCGCTGGCCGCCGGCGGCGTGCGCTTCACCGGCTTCCACACCACCGCCCTCTGCTCGCCGACCCGCGCCTGCCTGATGACCGGCCGCAACCACCATGCGGTCGGCATGCGCGCGATCTCCAACTTCGACACCGGCTTTCCGAACATGCGCGGGGCGATGCCGAAGTCGGCGGCCACCCTGGCCGAGATCCTGCGCGACAACGGCTACGCCACCTTCGCCGCCGGCAAGTGGCACCTGGCGCCGATGGCCGAGTGCACGGCGGCCGGGCCGTTCCACAACTGGCCTTTGCAGAAGGGGTTCGACCGCTACTACGGCTTCCTGCAGGGCGAGACCGACCAGTTCCACCCCGAGCTCACCAGCGACAACCACTTCGTCGATCCGCCGAAAGGCGCCGAGGACGGCTACCACTTCTCCGAGGACGTGGTGGACAAGTCCTGCGCCATGATCCGCGACGTCACCTCGCTGGTCCCGGAGCGGCCGTTCTTCCTCTACCTCGCGTTCGGCGCCATGCACTCGCCGCACCAGGCGCCGAAGGCCTACCTCGACAAGTACCGCGGCCGCTTCGACGACGGCTGGGACATCGCCCGCGACGCCTGGTTCGCCCGCCAGAAGGCGATGGGCGTGGTCCCGGAGCACACGCGCCTCGCGCCGCGCAATCGGGGCGTCCACCCTTGGACCGAGCTCTCGGACAACCAGCGCGTCTTCGCGGCGCGGCTGCAGGAAGCCTTCGCGGCCATGCTCGACCACACCGACGCCCAGATCGGCCGGCTGATCGACTTCCTGAAAGGCATCGACCGCTGGGAGAATACGGTCTTCGTCCTGCTGTCGGACAACGGCGCCAGCCAAGAGGGGGGCCAGGCCGGCGTGCTCGACGAGATGAAGTGGTTCAACGGCATGCGCGAGAACCCCGATGAGGCGGTGCTGCGTCTGGACGACATCGGCGGCCCGGACAGCCACTGCAACATTCCCTGGGGGTGGGCGCAGGCCGGCAACACGCCGCTCAAATGGTACAAGCAGAACACCCACGGCGGCGGCGTCCGCGATCCGCTGATCGTCTCCTGGCCGAAAGGCCTCGCCGCCCGCGGCGAGTTGCGAGGCCAGTTCTGCCACGCCATCGACATCGCGCCGACCGTGCTCGACCTCGTCGGCATCGCGCCGCCGGAGGTGGTGGCCGGCGTGCCGCAGATGCCGATCGACGGTCTGAGCCTGAAGCCGGCCCTGGCGGACGCCGCCGCGCCTTTGCCGCGAGGGCCGCAATACTTCGAGATGCTCGGCCACCGCGGCATCGTCGCCGAGGGCTGGAAGGCGGTCACCCACCACGAGGCGGGCAAGCCGTTCGAGGAGGATCGCTGGGAGCTCTATCGCTTCCCGACCGACTTCTCCGAATACGAGGACCTCGCCGCGTCGGAGCCCGACCGGCTGAAAGCCATGCAGGACCTCTGGTGGGCGGAGGCGGAGCGCTGCGGCGTGCTGCCGCTCGACGATCGCAGCGCCATCCAGCTCTTCCGCGCCTCCATGCGGCCGGGCATGCCGACCGCGCGCCTGCGCTTCACCTATCGGCCGCCGATCTCGCACATCGTCGCCGACGCCTGTCCGCCGGCCGCGCGCGGCTGGACGACCACGATCGATCTCACGCACCCGGCCGGCCTTGGGGACGGGGCCTTGATGGCGCGCGGCAGCCGCAACAGCGGCTATGTGCTCTACGTCAAGGAGGGCCGGCTCACGTTCGATTACAACTTCTTCCACGAACACACCCGGCTCGTCGCCCCGTCGCCGCTGACCCCCGGGCGTCACATCGTCGAGCTGAAGGTGAGCCGCACAGAGGGCGGCGGCGGGAACGCCACTCTGGCGGTGGATGGACAGACCGTGGCCGAGGGCGCGCTCCCGCGCCTGATGTTCATGGTTTCGTCGACCGGCATGGACCTCGGCCGCAGCCTCGCGCCGGTCAACGACGACTACCAAGCGCCGTTCGCCTATCCGGGCGAGATCGACTCGGTGGTGTTCCAGTTGCCGCCGGCGCCGGCGCCGACCGGCGAGGTCAAGGCTCAGGTCCGCTCGGAGATGGCGCGCCAATAGCCCCATCCGCTCCGAGGGCGTCGGCGCGCTCGCCGAGACCACGCACCCGCTGATCCTCGCCGCGTGGCACGACCAGCACCCGGTCCCGCGTGGCGACGATCACCAAGTCCTGGACGCCGTAGGCGGCAACTCGCGCGCCTTCGGCGTAGACGAGCGTGCCGCCGGAGCCCTCCAGCAGGGCGGGTCCAATGACGACGTTGCCGTCAGCGTCGTGCTGCCGCGCGTCCCAGACCGCCGACCAGGCGCCGATGTCGCTCCAGCCGAAGTCGGCGGCGATGACCGAGGCGTTGGCGGTCCGCTCCATCACCGCGTGGTCGATGGCGATCGAAGGGGCGGCGGCGAAAGCGTCGGTGTCGAGGCGCAGATAGTCGGCGTCGGCGGCGGCGCCCGCGATGGCGGCCCTCGCGGCCGCCAGCACCGCCGGCTCGTGCCGGTCCAACTCCGCGATCAGGCTGGCCGCCGACATCAGGAAGAGGCCGCTGTTCCAGAGGCAGCCGGCGCGGATCAGGTCCGCGGCCCGCGCCTCGTCGGGCTTCTCGAGGAAGCGCACCACGCCGCGAACGCCGCTGGCCTGACCTGCCGCGGGCTCGATGTAGCCGTAGGCGGTGGCGGGGTAGGTCGGGGTCACGCCGAAGAGCACGACCCGGCCCGCCTTGGCCGGCTCCGCGCCGCGGGCGACGGCGGCCCGGAACGCCTCGGCGTCGGGGATGGCGTGGTCGGCGTGGGCGGACAGGATCAGGGCGTCCGGATCCTCGGCCGCCGCGAGCAGCGCGCCCACCGCCAGCGCCGGCGCGGTGTTGCGGCCGATCGGCTCCAGCACGATCCGGGCGGCGACTAGCCCCGCCGCCCGCAGCTGCTCTGCGATCAGGAACCGCTGGCCCATCCCGCCGACGATGATGGGGGGCTGAAAGAGCGTCGGGTCGACCAGACGGCGCACCGTCTGCTGCAGCAGCGTCTCCGCGCCGGTCAACGCCAGGAACTGCTTCGGACGCTCCGGCCGCGATAGCGGCCAGAGCCGCCGCCCCTCGCCGCCGGAAAGGATCACGGGCCGGATCATCCACCGCCGGCTTAGCAGCGCGCCGGACGGGGTCAAGCTGGCGCGCCCGGGATTGGACTTGGGCCGCGGGCGAGTCCATAGGCGTAGCCGCTATGTCGGCGCCCGTTCCCATTCGAGCCCTCCGTCCGTCATGACCGCCATGGACGCCGTCCTGCTCGCCGGCGGCCGCGGGACGCGGCTCGCGCCGCTGACGGTCACGGTGCCAAAGCCGCTGCTGCCGCTCGGCGAGCGGCCGATCATCGACGTGCTGATCGCCCAGCTGGCGGCGGCGGGCGTGAGGCGCGTGCTCGTCTGCCTGGGCTACCTCGCGCCGCTGATGCAGGCGTTCCTGGCCGACGGCGCGCGCTGGGGCGTGGAGATCGTGTCGAGCATCGAGGACGCGCCGCTCGGCACGGCCGGCGGCCTGCGCAACCTCGCCGGACTCGGCGGCGATTTCTACGTGGTCAACGGCGACACCCTCACCGACCTCGCCTTCGCCGAGATGGCCGCGGCTCACCGTGCGGCGGACGCGTGGGCGACGCTGTTCACGCCCTGGGTGGACGAGAAGGTCGACTATGGCGTCGTCAGTCTCGATCCGGCCACCGGCGAGCTCACCGGCTACGACGAGAAGCCCCGCCGCGGCTACCACGTCAGCTCCGGCGTCTATGTGCTGTCGCGCCGGGTTCTCGGCCTGATTCCGCCGGAAGGCGCCTTCGACATGCCGGACCTGATCCGGGCCGCGATGGCGGCCGGGCGAAAGGTGCTGGCTTACCGCTCCGACGCCTATTG
>DATJRL010000365.1:0-17225 GCA_035504785.1 Caulobacteraceae bacterium | reverse complement strand
AACAGCACCCGCGCCTGCACCTTGATCGGCTGATCGTTCTTGTACTCGCAGGCGGAGCTGAGGTCTTCGATCTCGCCGGTGAAGCCGACGCTGGCGCTGGCGGGCGTGGGGCTCTTCATCTCGACGTAGCGGGCTGCGTCGTAGAGCACCTTCACATAGGGACAGGGGCCGGCGTTCCTCAGCTGCGGGAGAGCGAGGTTCTGGCCGCCGGTGCCCCACTCCTCGTTACGCTTGCGGGTCTTCTCGTCCTCGTCGTCCTGCTGACCTCCGCCGCCCCCGCCGCCGGTCTGGGCGAAGGCGTGGGCGGCGGGGAGGAGCAGGGTGAGGGCCGCGCTGGCGACGAAGGCGACGTGAGCGGCGGTGCGGCGCATGGGCAAATCTCAGGGGAACGCTCTACATCGGGTGCAGCGAGCCGGATGTCGCGTCTGATAAAGGCATATCCGCGGCCTCGCAACGCGCGGCTTCGCCGCTCCCCCCGCCACGGCGCCGGGACTGGCGGGTGGGGCGGGAAACCTCTACATGGCGCGCTGATGCGCCCGAAGCTCAAAGTCCTGCTCGCCAGTCCCCGCGGCTTTTGCGCCGGCGTCGACCGCGCCATCCAGATCGTCGAGCGCGCGATCAAGAAATACGGCGCGCCGGTCTATGTGCGTCACGAGATCGTGCACAACCGCCATGTGGTCGAACGGTTGCGGGCGGTCGGCGCGATCTTCGTCGAGGAGCTCGAGGAATGCCCCGACGACCGGCCGGTGGTGTTCTCCGCCCATGGGGTGCCGAAATCGGTGCCGGCCGAGGCGCAGGCCCGGAGGATGATCTACCTCGACGCCACCTGCCCGCTGGTCTCCAAGGTGCACGTGGAGGCCGAGCGGCACTTCGCCGAGGGCCGCGAGATCGTGCTGATCGGCCACGCGGGGCACCCGGAGGTGGTGGGCACCATGGGCCAGCTGCCGGCCGGCGCGGTGACGCTGATCCAGACCGCGGAAGAGGCTCGGGCCTTCCAGCCGCGCGACCCCGGCAACCTCGCCTTCGTCACCCAGACGACGCTGTCGCTGGAGGACACCGCCGAGATGGTGGAGGCGCTGCGCCGGCGCTTCCCCGAGATCGCCGCGCCGCACAAGGAAGACATCTGCTACGCCACCACCAACCGCCAGGAGGCGGTGAAGGCGCTGGCGCATCGCTGCGACCTGCTGCTGGTGGTGGGGGCGCGCAACTCCTCCAACTCGGTGCGCCTGGTCGAGGTGGGCCGCAAGGCCGGCGCGCGCAACGCCAAGCTGGTCGACGAAGCCGAGCACATCGACTGGGCCTGGTTCGAAGGCGTCGAGACCCTCGGCCTCACCGCGGGCGCCTCGGCCCCGGAGCTGCTGGTGCAGGGGGTCTTGGCGGCGCTCTCGGACCGCTACGAGATCGAGATCGAAGAGATCGCCACCCGTCAGGAAACCGTGACCTTCAAGCTGCCCCGGGCGATCTCGGCGGCCTAGCTCCGCGGGCCGACGCCTCGATCGGCGCCGGCGCGGCCGAGCCTCATGCCGGGGGCGGATCGAGCGATCCGATCAGGGCGGCGTCGGCTTCGCGCTGCAGCGCCTGTTCCTTCCGCCTCACATAGATGACGGCGGCTATCAGGGCGATGGCGACCAGCACGACCGCCGCGAGTCCGATCGGTCGTGACAGGTGCACGAACGCGCGGCCGAACGAGTAGGCGCCGAGTCCGAACGAGCTGGTCCATGCGACGGCGCCCAGGAGGTTGAACAGCAGGAATCGCCGCGCCGGCATGCTGTTGAGGCCGGCGAGGATGCCTTCGAAGGCGCGCAGGAAGGCGACGAATCGACCGAAGAAGACGATCTTCGCGCCGTGGCGCAGGAAGAGGTATTGGCCCAGGCGCCTCCGCGCCGGGGAGAGCCCGACGTAGCCGCCGAAGCGCGCGATGAGCGCCAGACCGGCGGAGCGGCCCAGAACATATCCGAGGCTGGTCCCGAGGAAGGCCGCGACCGTGGCCGTGGCGATCACGCCGGCGATCTCGAGCCGATGCGTTCGTGCGGCGAAGAGCGCCGTGACCACGAGGATGCCTTCGCCCGGCGCCGGAACGCCGAGGCTCTCGACGAAAATCAGGCCGAAGACCGCTGCATAGCCGTAGACGGCTGCCAGGGCGGACAGGTGATGAATGACGATTGGTTGCGCCCTCGTTGAGTTTGGCTATCGCCGGAATGCTGGCCTCGACCCCGCAGACGGCTGCCGACGAAAGAGCCGGGATAGCAAGGAAAACCCGCACGGGTTTCCCTTGTATCGCCGAACGCCGCGCCGCGCCGCAAGGCGGCCCGCCTCGGCCCGAGCCTACTGCGCCAGGCTGGCGATCGCCTGGGCGAAGGGGGGCCAGGCGGCGTCGCGCGGGTTGGTGGCGATCTGGGAGGCGGGTAGGGGCCAGTCGATGCCGATGGCCGGGTCGTCCCAGCGCAGGCCGCCTTCGGCCCCAGGCGCGTAGTAGTCTCCGGTCTTGTAGAGCACCGTGCAGTCGTCGGTGAGCGTCAGATAACCGTGGGCGAAGCCGCGCGGCACGAAGATCTGGCGCGGCTCGCCGGCGGTGAGCTTCACCCCCACCCAGCGGCCCAGCGTCGGCGAGCCCGGGCGGATGTCGACCGCGACGTCGAAGATCGCGCCGGAGAGCACGCCCACTAGCTTTTCCTGCGCATGCGGGTCGCGCTGGAAGTGCAACCCGCGCAGCTGGCCGGCCCTGGCGGTCCGGGCGAGGTTCTCCTGCACGAACGGCCGCGTCGCGCCGGCCTCGGCCATCGCCGATGCGCGGTACGTCTCGCTGAACGAACCCCGCGCGTCGCCGTGCACCGTGCTGACCAGCAGGAACACTTCGGGGATGGCCAGCCGTTCGATGTTCATCCGAGACCTTCCACGCGATCGAGATAGTGGGAGAGCGCGGCGCCGACGTCGGGCGCGCGCCAGTCGGCGGCCGCCTCGAGCTTCTTCGACACCAGCCGGGTGTCGAGCGGGCGCCGGGCCGGGAGCGGGAAGGCCTCCGAGGCGACCCGCGTCAGGCGCGGGCGTCGGGCGCCGCGCGCGGCGAGGCCGGCGAAGATCGCCTCGGCGAAGTCGGCGCGGGTCATCGACTGGGCGCCGGCGGCGTGAAACAGGCCCTCGGCCCGCCCATCGCGGTCGAGCAGGGCGTGCGCCAGCGTCACCGTCGCGGCGGCGCAGGCGAAGGCCGGCGTCGGGTTGCTGCGCTGGTCGTCCACTACCGACACCTCGTCGCGCTCGCGCGCCAGCCGCAGCATGGTCTTGAAGAAGCCGTCGCCGTCGGCCGTGAACACCCAGGCGCTGCGCACGATCGCCAGCCGCGCGCCCCGCCGCGCCAGGGTCTCCAGCTCGATCTCGCCCTCGGCCTTGCTGAGGCCGTAGGCGTTGATCGGACGGCGCGGGCTCGCCTCGTCGTAGGGCGCGCCCGTCTCGCCGTCGAACACATAGTCGGTGGAGATGTGCACGAACGGGACGTCGGCCTCGGCGCAGGCGCGGGCCATGGCGGCCGGCGCGTCCCGGTTGACGCGGCGGGCGGTCTCGAGGTCGGTCTCCGCCTTGTCGACGGCGGTGTAGGCGGCGGCGTTGATCACCGCGGCGGGCTTCGCGGCGGCGATGACGCCGGCGACAGCGGCGTCGATGTCGGTGTTCGGGGCGCCGAGGTCGAGCCGCTCGCGGCCAGATAGTTCGACGTCGAACGATGTCTCGTCCGCCAGCGCCCGCGCGACCTGGCCGTGGGCGCCGAACACCAGCAACTTCGCCGGCATGCGCCCCTACTCCGCCGCGCGGCCGAGGCGTTCGCCGGCGTAGCGGTTGTGCAGCGGCCGCCACCAATCTTCGCGTTCGAGGTACCAGCGCACGGTGCGCCGGAGGCCCTCCTCGAACGAAGTTTGCGGCGCCCAGCCGAGCTCGCGCTCGATCTTGCCGACGTCGATGGCGTAGCGCACATCGTGGCCGGGACGGTCGGCGACGTAAGCGATCAGGTCGCGACGCGAGCCGCCCTTGGCGAGGGGCGCCATCTCGTCGAGGATGTCGCAGATCGTGCTTACCACCTGCAGGTTGGTGCGCTCGCCGCGGCCGCCGATCAGGTAGGTCTCGCCGATCCGGCCGCGCTCCAAGACCAGCGCCAGCGCCCGGGCGTGGTCCTCGACGAACAGCCAGTCGCGCACCTGGTCGCCCTTGCCGTAGACCGGTAGCGGCCGGCCCTCGAGGGCGTGCAGGATCATCAGCGGGATCAGCTTCTCGGGAAACTGGTAGGGCCCATAGTTGTTGGAGGTGTTGGCGATCATCACCGGCAGGCCGTAGGTGCCGGCCCAGGCGCGCACCAGGTGGTCGCCCGCGGCCTTGGAGGCCGAATAGGGTGACGACGGCTTGTAGGGCGAGGTCTCGTCGAAGAGCCCGTCCGGCCCGAGGCTGCCGAACACCTCGTCGGTGGAAAGACACAGCAGGCGGAAGCTGCCGGCGCGATCAGGACGGCCGCGCAGATAGCCGCGCACCGTCTCCAGCAGGTTGTAGACGCCCAGGATGTTGGAATCGATGAACGGACGCGGGCTGTCGATGGAGCGGTCGACGTGGGTCTCGGCGGCCATGTGGATCACGGCGTCGGGCTGGAAGTCCTCGAAGGCGGCGGCGAGCGACTCGGCGTCGGCGACATCGCCCTGGCGGAAGGCGTAGAGGGGCGAGTCCGCCACCGGCGCCACCGAAGCCAGGTTGGAGGCGTAGGTCAGCTTGTCGAAATTGAGCACCGTGTCGCCGCGCTCGCCCACCAGGTGGCGGCAGACCGCGGACCCGATGAAGCCGGCGCCGCCCGTGACGATGATCTTCATGAGACGCGTTCCTAGCCCTAGTCCCCGATCGGCGAAAGCGCGGCGGTGGCGCTTAACGCGTCGCAAACCACGCCTTTTGGCGCCGCCTTAAGCCTGCTCTGGCAAGATGGGCGCCATGACGAGCGCGCAGGTGACCGCGATCGGCGGCCTGAACGCCGCGACGCTGACGCTGGATGCGTCGGCGTCGAACCTGGCCAACGCCGACGACGTCTCGGCGGTCGGCGGCCCGCCTGCCTACAATCCGGTCGCGGTGCAACAGAGCGCCCGGCCCGGCGGCGGCGTGATCGCGACGGCGGTGACGCTGAAGCCCAGCCAGCTGCTGGCGTACGACCCGAACTCGCCGGTGGCCAACGCCGCCGGCCTGGTGCAGGCGCCGGAGATCGACCCGGTGAGCGAGGTCACCAACCAGCTCGTCGCCGGCCAGAACTTCGCCTACTCGCTGACGGCGCTGAAGGCGGCGAACGAAGAGCAGCAGGCGCTGCTCGACATGACGACTTAGCCTTGCCTCTCTTCCCCCTCTGGGGGAAGCGGCCCCTCGGACTTGTTCCGGGGGGCCGAAGGGGGCTACCGGCGGAGGCCCCCTCACCGACTTCGCCGGAGCTCCCGCAGAGGGGGAGCAGAAGCTAGAACGGCACGTCCGTCTTGACCGGGGCGCCGGGTTCGCCTTCGTCGGTGGAGGGCTTGGCGGCGGCGGCGGGTTTCTCGGTGGGCGAGGCTTCCACGTCGTCGATGGTGGGGGTGGTGGTCACCGGCTTCGACTGCAGCGCCTGAGCCGCGGCGGCCTTTTCGGCGATGGCGTTGGAGTCCTCGTCGTCGCTGTCGGCGGCGGCGTTGGAGGCCACGGTGTTGGCCGGGGCCTGCTGCTCCACCTGCGGGATGTCGACGATGGGCTTGGCGATGATCGCGGAGTCGACGCCCTGCGACTGGTCGGAGCTGCCGAAGGGCGTGCGGCCGCCGTCTCGCCAGCCGGCGCGGAAGCCGATGCCGATGCCGACCAGCGCCGCGACCGCGACCGCCGTCGCCGCGCCGTAGACCACCCCGCGCGGCGGAATGGAGATGGGACCCTCGTTGGCGTCACTCCAGGACATCGGCCAATTAATAGCGATAGCGCGCGTCGCCGTCAGCCGAGGAATCCGGCGGGTCCCGCGGCGGCGGCGGATCGTCGTAGGGACCCGCGTCGGGAGGGCCGGCGTCGGGGGGGCCGGCGTCGTAGGGTCCGTAGATGCGGCCACGCCGGGGCGGCGCGTCGCTGTAGGCGGGCGGCGCGTCGGCGTCGTCCGGCGGCGGCGCGCCCCGCTCCCAACGAGCGGGCGGCGGCTGGCGTCCCCCGTCGGCGTCGGCGTCGTCGCCGCGATCCTGCGACAATTGGTCAGGGCCTTGCGGAGCGTCCGCCTGATCGGGCCCGGCGCTCATCTGCCCGGGCTCGTCTTCGTAGGGGCCGCCGTAGGGACTGGTGTCGGCGGCCTCGGTTGCTTCGGTCTGGCCGCCGGCCGGCTCGGTCACCAGCCACGGGAAGTCGCGCGCCGGCAGGCCTTGCTCGGCCACGGTCATGAACCGCTTCCAGATCTCGGCCGGCAGCTCGCCGCCGGTGACCTTGGCCATCGGCGCGCCGTTGTCGTTGCCCACCCAGACGGCGGTCAGGTAGTCGGGGGTGAAGCCGACGAACCAGGCGTCGCGCCAGTTCTGGCTGGTGCCGGTCTTGCCGGCCACGGGCCGGTCGAGGGCCGCGCCTGCGCCGGTGCCGGAGGTGACCACCTTCTTCAGCATGACGATCATGCGGGTGGCGTAGAGCGGATCCAGCACCGGCGTCGGCGCCGAGGGGGCGTGGCTGTAGAGCAGGTCGCCGCGGGTGGAGCGCACCTCCGAGACCAGGTAGGGCGTCGTGCGCCCGCCGCCGATCTGGAACACCTGGTAGCCGGCGGCCAACTCCAGCGGGCTGACCTCGTAGGCGCCCAGCGCGATCGAGGGGCCCGGATCGGGGGGGATGTCGCCGAGGCCGAGGCGGCGCGCGAAGGCCGCCACCGTCGCCGGGCCGACCTCCAGGGTCAGGCGCACCGAGACGGTGTTGAGCGAGCGGGCGAGGGCGTCCTCCAGCATCACGGGGCCGGCGTAGCTGCGGCCGTAGTTCTCCGGCGTCCAGCCGGCGTAGCTGATCGGGGCGTCGTCGCGGACCGTGGTGGGGGTCAGGCCGTGCTCCATGGCCGCGCCGAACACGAAGGCCTTGAACGACGAACCGGGCTGGCGGCGGGCCTGGACGACGCGGTTGAAGGCGCTGGCCTGGTGATCGAGGCCGCCGACCATGGCCAGGATCGCCCCGTCCGGCGCCAGGGTGACCAGCGCGCCCTGGCTGACGTTGCGATGCGCGCCTTCCTTCAGCACCACGCCGCGCACCGCATCGACGGCGGCGGTCTGCAGGCGCGAGTCGATGGTGGTCTTCACCACCAGGTCCGGCGTCTCCCCGCCGGTGAACTGGGTCGCTTGTTCGGCGGCCTGGTCGAGGATGTAGCTGTAGTCGCCCTCGCCGACATGGCCAGGGGCAAGCACCGGGTCGGTGGCGAGCGCCTGCGTCAGCTGGGCGTCGCCGATCCAGTTCTCCTGGCGCATGATGTCGAGGATGTGATGGGCGCGGGCGAGGGCGCCCGGCATGTCGTTGGTCAGGGCGAGGCGCGAGGGGGCGTTGGGCAGGCCCGCCAGGGTCGCGGCCTCGGCGAGGCTGAGCTGGCTCGCCGGCTTGCCGAAGTAGGTCTGAGCCGCCGCGTCGAGGCCGTAGGCGCCGGCGCCGAAGTAGGTGCGGTTCATGTAGAGTTCGAGCACCTCGTTCTTGGACAGGGTCTGCTCGAGCTGCATGGCCAGGTAGGCCTCCTGCAGCTTGCGCTTCAGCGACTGCTCGCGCTTCAGGAACAGGGTGCGCGCGAGCTGCTGGGTGATGGTCGAGGCGCCTTCGCGGGAGCGCTGGGCGCGAAGGTCGGCGCCGAGGGCGCGCAGGATGGCGTGAACGTCCACCGGACCGTGCTGGTAGAAGCGCCGGTCCTCGGCGGCGAGGAAGGCCTTGGGGACGTAGGCCGGCAACGTCGCCAGCGTCACCGCCTGGCCGTACTTGGCGCCGCGGGTGGCGATCACCTGGCCCGAGCGGTCGAGGAACGTCATGCCGGGCGAGCGGCGGATGCTCCACAGCTGGTCGCGCGGCGGGATCTTGGGCGTGTCGGCGAGGTAGATATCGGCGGCGACCAGGGCGACCACGCCGGCGGCGGCGATCGCCGCGAGCAGGATCGCGGCCGCCGCCAGCAGCCAGCGCGGCCAGCGGCGTGGCGGTTCTGGCGGGCGCGGCGCCGGCCTGGCGAACGTTGCGGTCGGGGGAGTCACCAGGGGCGGGACCGTGCCGGAGTAACCCTAAGAACCCATAAAGCGCCCGGCGGCCGCCGGGTTCAATGCGGCGGGGCGCGCGCGCCGCCCGGGATCAGCCGACGGCGCCGACGATGGCGCCGTAGGCGGCCGGAAGCAGCACCGCGTCGACCGCGCCGACCACGATCACGAAGATCATCGGCGACAGGTCGAGCCCGCCGAGCGAAGGCACCACCCGTTGGATGGGCCGCAGCAGCGGCCGCGTCGCGCTCTGCAGCATGTGCACCACGTTGTAGGCGAGGCGGTTGCGCATGTTGATGATCTGGAAGTTCACCAGCCAGTCGACGATCACCGCGACGATCACCAACCAGATCAGAGCCTGCAGCAGCCAGTGGACGATGACGAAGATGAACAGGGCCAGCGTGGCCATCTGGGGCGCGGTCTCCGATAGGGCGCAGCTTAGGTAAGCCGCGCCGCCCGGTGCGGCAAGGCGGCCGAACGTCCGCGCCTTGCGCCGCGACGATGCGTCGACGATGCGTCGACGATGAGTCTGCGGACCCAGGGCGCCGGGGACCCATTCTTGACAGTGGGCGGCGCCCGCCCTTATGTGCCGCGCCCTTCGCCGGAGCGGTTCGCCGCCTCGGGCCCGAAGCTGGGGCCGTAGCTCAGTCGGTAGAGCGCCTCGTTCGCAATGAGGAGGTCAGGGGTTCGACTCCCCTCGGCTCCACCACGTTTCCGCATCGTCTCGAACTCTGGGACTGGCGGAGCGGCGCCGCTAAGGCTCGATGAGCACTTTCAGGGCCCGCGTCTCGGCGGCGTGGCCGAAGGTGTCATAGGCGCCGAGAATGTCGTCCAGGCGGAAGCGGTGGGTGATCAGCTGCCTGGGATCGATCCTCTTGGACTGGACGGTTCTGAGCAGCATCGGCGTGCTCACCGTGTCCACCAGGCGCGTGGTGATGGCGATGTTCTGCGACCAGAGACGCTCGAGGTGCAGGTCGGCCTTGACCCCGTGGACGCCGATGTTCGCGATCACGCCGCCCGGCCCCACCAAGTCCTGGCACAGCTCGAAGGTGGCGGGGACGCCGACGGCCTCGATGGCCGTGTCCACGCCCCGCCCTCCGGTGAGCGCCTTGACCTTCTCGGCCGCCTTCCCGTCGGCGCTGTTGATCGTCTGGGTCGCGCCGAAGCGGCGGGCGACGTCGAGCCGATTGTCGTCGAGATCGATCATGACGATCTCCGCCGGCGAATAGAACCGCGCTGTCAGCAGGGCGGCGAGGCCGATCGGACCGGACCCGACGATGGCCACGGTCGAACCGGGCGCGACCTTGCCGTTGAGCACGCCGCACTCGAAGCCGGTGGGCAGGATGTCGCTCAGCATCACCAACGCTTCTTCGTCGGCGCCGTCGGGAATGGGGTAAAGGCTTGTGTCGGCGTGGGGGATGCGAACGTACTCGGCCTGGGTTCCGTCGATCTCGTTGCCGAGAATCCAGCCGCCGGAGGTGCAATGCGAATACATGCCGCGCCGGCAGTACTCGCAGCGCCCGCAGGACGAAATGCACGAGATCAGGACCCGGTCGCCCGGCTTGAAAACGGTGACGCCCGCCCCGACCGCGTCGATCGCGCCGACCCCCTCGTGGCCCAGGATCCGGCCCGGCGCGCAGGTCGCCACGTCGCCCTTGAGGATATGCAGATCGGTGCCGCAGATCGTGGTCTTGGTCACCCTGACGATGGCGTCGCCCGGATCCCGCAGGGCGGGCTTCGGCCGATCTTCCAGCGCCTTTCTTCCCGGCCCTTGGTAGACGAGCGCTTTCATCGGAGGTCTCCTCGAGAGGCGGTGCGGCAAGGCCGCATCCCACGCAACGCATCGCGCCTCGGCGGCCGCGGCGCCTTGACCAGGGTCAAATCCTCGGGAGCGGGCCGGGCCGCCGCGTCTCGCGCCTGACTCCCAGGTGCGAACTCAGCGCCAGGCGGCGGCTTGGGCTCTGGCATCCGGCGCGCCGGCGAGTCGGCCGGCCGACTCGCCGTCCTTGACGCACAGCGCGCGCGCCCGACCGCCGGGTCCCCGATCGGTGACGACGCACGTGATCGTCCGGCCGAACACGACGGCCATCAGCGCCCCTCGAGGAACGTCGGCCGGCGCGTCCGCGACCTCGATGGCCACCCACTGTCGCGGAGTGGGCCCGAGCGCGACGCAAAGGTTGCGGCCGTCGACGACCTGCAGGACCGGTCCGGAGATCAGCTCACCGACGCGCGGCGCCGGCGCGGCGCAGGCGGCGGGCGGCGGTCGAATGGGGCAGACCTGGTCGCTCGGCGGCGCGGTCGGCGCGGCCGCGAGCATCGCTAGGAACGCCAGCGTCGTCTGTTTCATGAGCCATCTCCACGCTCGGCTCTCGCGCTGCGCGGCGAACCCCGACCCCGCCCTGGGGACACCTCGCCGCCGGCTCGTGGATGTCCCCTCGGAAGGCTCTCGAACTCAGCCGATTTTCACATGGTCCTCGACATCGCGGACGCCAGGCGCGGACCAGGCGGCGCGCTCGAGCACGTCACGCTCGAACCAGGTGTGGACCTGGCCTTCGAGCCGGGCCTTGCCGTCGACCACCGACACCTGCACGCGCGCCGCGTCGATCTCGGCTTCCCGCTTCAGCGCATCCGAAATGCGACGGGCGATGTCCGCCGGAGTCGCGCGGGGCTTCAGGGTGATCGCGTTGGTGACGCCCTTCACGCCGGCGAGGTTGCGGACATCGGACTCGGCGGATCGCCGCTGGTAGTCCCAGTCCACGACACCGGTGAGAACGACCCAGCCTTTGCTGACCTTCACCTTCAGGACGTCGTCGGGCAGCACGATGTCCCATTTCAGAACGTTGGCCGCTCGCGACGCGATGTCCTCGTCGCTGTGGATCGGAGATCCGGGGAACCGCACCTCGATCTCGTCCGCGATGGCCGTGACGCCCTTGACGCCGCGGGCGATGCTGGCGGCGGCCAGCTTCTGGGCGTAGTCGGCGACATGACCGGTCAACACGGCGACGCCGTCATCCACAGCGACGCCGACGTTCGCGGAATCGACCCTCGGATCCCAGTCGAGGGCATCGATGACGTCCTGGCGAACCTTCTTGTCGGACATTTTGAAGTCTCCGTTCGTTTGGCTGGCGGCGTCGTGAGCCGCCACTCCCGCATAGGCCCGCGGAGCGTTCGACGGTTTGATCAGGGTCAAGTGGGGTGCGGCTGAACGTCGGCGCCGGCCCGAGCCGCCCAGGTCACGCCCTCGAGAGCCGTCGAGCCGGCGCGGAAAGCGTCGCGGCTCACCACCCTGGGCTTGGGCTTACGGCGTGGGGGCTGGGCGTTCGGGGCGATGTCGAAACGCCCCGCCAGGACGGGGGTCGGCGGGGCGCTTCAGGTGCGGTTCGGCGGGGGGCAATAGAAACCACAACCCAGGACAATATCGACCTTCCGATCGGCGAGGGTGTTGATCTGGATCAACCGCGTCGCCGTGTCGGCGTCGTGCCTCGAAACCTCGTTTCGTCCGCCGATCGACCTGGATCTGTTTGAGCAGCGTCAAGGCGTTCGCCGCATCGCGGCCTAGGCTGACGGCTCGAAGAGGAGGTCTCCATGGATCAAGATACGATCAATCTCACCCTGACGCCCGAGCGCGCGTTCTTCATCCTGCTGCGAGCCCGCGAGTTCGACGAGAAGGTCGACAACAGCGATCCGGACAGCGGCTCGAACGCCACGGACGACGGCGCCGTCGACGTGCTGGAATCCAACCCCGACGACACCACCGAGGCGGAGCTCAAAGGCGCCGTGCGCAGCCTCAACGACGACGAGCTGCTGGACCTCATCGCGCTGATCTGGATCGGGCGCGGCGACTTCTCGGTCGGTGAATGGGACGAGGCGCGGGAGGCGGCGCGCGACATCGGCCGGGCCCGCGCGCCGCGCTACGTCGCGGGCATCCCGCTGGTGAGCGACTACCTGGAAGACGGCCTTTCCGAGTTCGACCTCTCGCTGGTCGACTACATGGAAGACGGCCGCGAGCCATCCGGCGAGTAAGCCGGCCAGGCGATGATCCCGCTTCGCGACGAGACGCGCCGGCCCGCCAGCTTCCCGTGGATGACGGCCGTCATCATCGCCCTGAACGGGATTGGCTTCGCCTTCGAGCTGATCGGCGGCGATTCGTTCGTCGCAGCGTGGGCCGCGACGCCCGCCGACATCTCGCGCGGCCACGACCTGGCGACGCTGCTGTCGTCCATGTTCATGCACGCGAGCTGGTCGCACATCATCGGCAACATGATCTTCCTGTGGGCCTTCGGGCCCCAGGTCGAAGAGGCGATGGGTCGCGGGCGCTACGCGCTGTTCTACCTGGCCGGCGGCATCTGCGCCTCGATCGCCGAGATCGCTTCCGATCCGACCTCCACGATCCCCAGCCTGGGCGCGAGCGGCGCCATCGCCGCGGTGATGGGCGCCTTCCTCGTCACCTATCCCCGGGACCGGATCCGTACGATCCTCGTCCTGGGATGGTTCGCGCGCGTCACCTTCATCCCGGCGGTGCTCTTGATCGGCTTCTGGTTCGCGACGCAGCTGGTGAGCCTGGGGACGGTCACCGACGTCGAGTCAGGGGGCGTGGCCTACATGGCGCACGTCGGCGGCGGGCTCTTCGGGGCCGTGTTCGCGCGCCTCTTCGAACCGCGGCGGAGCGACGGTCCCTACGCTTAGCGGCGGATCCGGGCGGTTTGCCGCTTGCGGCGCGCCGGCCCGGCGCGCTCAACTGCACGCGGCGTCGGAGGGCGGGGAATGAATCGATCGGTCTTGGCGGGGCTGGCCGGGCTCTTGGCGGCCGGGGCTCTGAGTTCGGCGGTCGTGTCCGGTCCATCCCCGAACACGGTCCGTGAAGGCAAGCAGCAGGCGCTGGAGCTGTGTTCCTACTGCCATGTGGTGGCGCCGGATCAACCCGTGCCGCCAACGCTCAGCGAGCCGACGCCGAGCTTCGCCGCCATCGCCAACGACCCCAAGACCAACGCGGCCGCGCTGGGGCGCTTCGTGACCACGACCCACTGGGACTCGCGAACCTTCCCGATGACGATGCCCCGCCTCTTCCTGCTGCAAGGGCAGACGGACCGGATCATCGCCTACATTCTCAGCCTGCGTTCGGGTCCGCCGGCCGCGGCGCCGCGGGCTGGCTCCGAAACCGCGCGACGCCTGCTCGACGGCGAGTATGTGGCCCTTCAGTTGTGCTCGTACTGCCACGTCGTGTCCTCGGACACGCGCTATCGTCCCGAGTTGCAGCCCGCGGCGCCCTCGTTCCAGTCGATCGCCAACGACCCCAAGAACACCGCCGCCAGCCTGGGCCACTTCGTGACCACGACCCATTGGGACGAGACGTTCCCGATAAGAATGCCGAACCAGTCGCTCTCGACGGAGGATGTCCGCTCCGTGGTGGCCTACATCCTCAGCAAGCGCGCGCCGCGCGAGTGAAGGCTCGGCGAGGCGCGAAAAGGCGCTCCCCACCTCCGCCGAGAGCGCCCTTCGCTCCGATCCGAACTGGTCGGGTTCTCTAGGCGGCCGCCTTGACCTCGATCTTGGTCGCCTTGGCTTCGGCCGGCTTCGTCACCTTGACGGTCAGCACGCCCTTGCTGAGCGCGGCCTTCACCGACTTGGCGTCGACGCCCGCCGGCAGCGGCACGCGGCGCAGGAAGGAGCCATAGCTCCGCTCGGAGTAGACGTAGTCCTTCTCCTTCTTTTCCGATTCCGCTTTCTTCTCTCCCGAAACGATCAGGGCGCCGTCCTGGACGGACACGTTGACGTCCTTCTCCTCCAGGCCCGGGAGTTCGGCCGTGATCTCGATGACGCCGTCCTTGTCGGTGACATCGATGCGCGGGGCGAGCCTCATGGAGGCCCAGCCGCCAAACCCGGGAACCTCGTCGAAGAAGCGCTCGAAGCTGCGGCGAAAGCCAGAAAACACATCGGGGACGGCCAGGTTGGTCGGCGTCAGGGCCGTGGTCTTGTCGGCCATTTCGAAGTCTCCATTTCATCAACGTTGGCGGCCTTGCGCCGCTCTGCGCCACATAGACCCCTGGGCCGGTCCGCGAATTGATCAGGGTCAAGGGTGCGGGCGGGCGACGGCGCCATAACCCTGTGCGGTGACCAGCGTGGGAGCGATGCGATGAGCGCGGGACTGGCCGTCTTCGACACGACCGTCAACGAAACCAACGTTTGGCTGAAGGCCTTGCAGGACGAGATCTACTGCGACCGCCACCAGGCCTACGCCGGCATGCGCGCGGTCTTCCACACCCTGCGCGATCGTCTCTCTCCGGGTGGCGCGATGCGGCTCGCCGCGCAGTTGCCGCTGCTCTTGCAAGGCGTCTACGTGGAAGGCTGGCGCCCGGAAGAAACTCCGGTCCGCAGCCACACGGCGGCGGGGTTCGTCGAACGGGTCGCGGCGGCGCTGCCGCCCAGGTTCGAACTCGATCCCGACGAGCTGACGCGGGCGACGTTGCTCGTGATGTGGCGCCAGATGCAGGGCGGGGCGCTCGAGAAGGCGCGCGACGAGGTTCCCGAGGATATCCGGACCCTGTGGCCCGATCCCGCGTTGATCGCCTGAGGCCCCCGTCCAGAGGGAGACGATCCGATGGTGCATAGACCGAGGCTTCTCTACGTCCTGGCCGACGGCGCGCATGCGCGTTTCGTCGACTGGTCGGCCGAGACGCACGCGTTCGTGACGGCCAAGAGCATGGACGGGAGTCATCTCCTCGACGTCGTGCGCGCCGAGCAGCGCGACGAACCGGCCGGCCGCAGCTTCGAGAGCGCTTCCCCCGCCCGGCACGGCGTGGGGCGCGAAGACAGCTATCGCCGGGCCAAGCAAGCGTTCGCGGCCGACGTCGCCAAGACCCTGCGCGAACACCTCCGTCGAACGTCTTACGAAGGCGTCGTGCTCGTCGCGCCGCCGCGTCTGCTCAAGGTCCTCCGCGCGGGCCTGGCGGGCTTCTCGCCCGTCGTGGGAGAGCTCGGCAAGGACCTGACCAAGACGCCGGATCACGAACTCGGGGAGTGGCTGTGGCCGCTGAGCCTGGCTCCGCTTGGCGAGAAGCGTTGACCGCCCCGGGTCTTCGCGGCCGTGCAAGCATTGCCGCTTTGACTTCACGTCCGGTCTTTGGTTCAGACAACCTGGCTTAGCGAGGCGCGCCGATGAAATTGTCCCACCTGTTGACCCTCGTCGTTCCGATCGTGCTCTGGTCCCCCGCGGCCCCCGGTCAGGTCGCTTCGGGGGAAACGGCCGTCGATCGGGGCCGGTCGCTGGCGCTGGACATCTGCGCGATCTGTCACGTGGTCGCGTCGAACCAGCGGGACGCGCCGCTGATCAAGCATCCCACGCCCACGTTCCAAGAAGTCGCCGCCGATCCGAAAACCAACGCGCAATTCCTGCGGCGCTTCCTGAAGACGACGCACTGGGACGAGAACACGGCGCCGATGACCATGCCGCACTACGATTTCACCTCGCGCCAGATCGACGACGTCACCGCCTATATCCTGAGCTTGCGGGGCCAGCCGCCCTTCCCGACGCCGAAGGGCGAAGAGAGCCCCTGACGCGGGTCGAGACAGCGCTGAGTCGCCTCGGAATCGCCTTTCTCCGTCACCCCCGACGGCCTGCAACGCAGCGCGAGCCGCGGCCGGACAGGCATTGCCGAGCTGGAATTCGTTTGGGACCGACGCTTCCGGCCCCGGATCGGCGCCCCCGAGGAAGTCGGGGGCTTGTCCGGGGTGACGGGCTGACGCCGTCTAATTTCAACACGCTCTAGACCGGACTGAATCGAACTCTTCCCTCGGGGGGAAGGGTTGGGCGAAGACGAACGCTGCGGCGAGCCGTCAGTGGACCGAGATGTCCTTGGGTCGGCCGGATGAAGGGACGCCAAACGCCCGCAGCGACGCGGGGAGCCTGAGGGCGACGCGCGTGGCTTCGCGCATCGACTCGAAGGCCGTGGCGGTCGCGGGGTCGGTGGTCCACCGCGTGAGCCCATCGGTCGAGAGCTGCAGGTATTGCTCGCCCTCGTGGGGCAGAGCCCCGGCGCGGGTCACGATGGCCGAGGCCCTTCGCGTTTCAAGATGGCTTGGCATGACGACGTCTCCAGGTCGCCCTATCGCTAAGGCGCCCCTGGAGGCCGTTCCAGCTCGGGCGGCTCCTTACGGGGCGGCCCGGAGCCGGCCGATTCCGGACCAAGACAGCAATTCGCTTGTGCGGCGAGTGCAATCGGTTTTCAGTTGCATCCGTCGGGACGCGTCGATGGCATGCAACGCTTTGTCCATATCCGGAACATCAGGCGCTTCAAGGCGCTGATCGCAGCCGAGGCGGACCCCGAACAGCGCCGGCGACTGGAACGGTTGCTGGCGGACGAAGAGGCCGCGGTTCACGCCCTCGAACAGTCAAAGCCGGCCGACCCTTCGGGGGAAGGCCCAAGCCAGCGAGCTCGCAAGGCTGGCCCCGATTAGTGCGGCAAGAGCGCCGCGCCGCGGCTTCGAACCAGGGGGGCCACGGCGCCGGGCTCTTCATCCTCGACGACCACCTGCACATCCAGTCCGTGCATGCGTAGCGCCTCGCAGAGGCGATGAGCTTCCTGAATTGCGTACTGGCGGGTGCGGAAAGAGGAAGTCACGGCCTCGCCGAAGCAAACCGTCCATCCGACGGCGTCCCTGACCACCCTGAAGGCTTGCGCGGGCATGCGGAGAATATAGCCCATCTTCCCCGGGTCGATCTTGACCAGGATCAACTTTGTTCGCGCGGATGGCTCGTCACGCGGCGACACCCGGCGCGGCGATTCGGCGGATCGTGGGCGGATTGCGGTGCGGACGAGGCGGCAAACCCGTCGGGCGGCCCAGGATGATCGGCGCGACGGGCGCGCAGTCGGGCCGGATGCCGAGCTCCGCCCGGCCCTGGGGCGAGTCGAGCCACGTCTCCGAGAACCCGATCCAGCAGGTTCCCATGCCGCGATCGTAGGCCGCCAGCATCAGGTTCTCGGCGGCGAGGCAGCAGTCCTTGAGCGACATCAGGCTCGTGTC
>DATJRL010000364.1:0-10815 GCA_035504785.1 Caulobacteraceae bacterium | reverse complement strand
TTGGCGCGTTCGCCGGCGGCGGACTGTTCGCCGAGGCGGTCGCGGTCACGGTCGTGGTCCTGGCGGGCAACACGTTGCTGAGGCCGATCGTCGACTACATCAACCGCCGGCCGGTCGACGCGGACTTCACCGAGGCCCTCTACCAGGTGCACGCGATCTGCGAGCCGGCCAATGTCGGCGACGTGCGCGACCTCCTCGCCTCGGCCCTCGAACTCGCCCACTATCCGATCAGCTCGGTGGAGACGATCGCCGAGGGCGAGGAGCAGGTGGAGCTGGCCGCGACGCTCATCCCGACCACCGCCGAGCCCGCGGAACTCGACGCGGTTTGCGCCGCGCTCGAGACTCACCCAGAGATCGAGAACGCGACCTGGACCGTGAGCACGACGTTGTAGGCTGATGGCCGCCGAGCAAACTCCGACAAGCCGCGCCGGCGGAAGGTCCATACCCGCCGCGGCGCTGACGGCGCTCGGCATCGTCTACGGCGATCTCGGCACCAGTCCGCTCTACACGATCCAGACCGTTGTCGAGGCGACCGGAGGGCGCTTCACGCCCGATGGCGCGCTGGGAGTGTTATCGCTGATCACCTGGACGCTGATCCTCACGGTGTCGATCAAGTACTGCCTGCTGGTGATGCGGGCCGACAACCACGGCGAGGGCGGCATCCTGGCTTTGATGTCGCTGGTGGGCGCCAATCGCCTGACCGGCCGGATGCGCTGGCTGACCGCCGCCGGCTTGCTCGGCGCGGCGCTGATCTACGGCGACGGCGTGATCACGCCGGCGATTTCGGTGCTGTCGGCGCTGGAGGGCGTGAACGTGGTGACGACCTCGCTCGTCCACTACGTGATGCCTCTGGGCGTGGTCATTCTCGTCGGGCTCTTCGCCGTCCAGCACTTCGGGACCGCGAGCATCGGCGGGGCCTTCGGGCCGGTGATGCTGGTCTGGTTCCTGGTGATCGGCCTTCTGGGGCTGACCGGCGTGGCCTCGCACCCGAAGTGCCTGCTCGCCCTCGACCCCCGTTACGGCATCGCCCTCCTCGCCCACTCCGGCGGCGTCGGACTGATGATCCTCGGCGGGGTCTTCCTCTGCGCTACCGGCGGCGAAGCGCTCTATGCCGACATGGGGCACATCGGGCGCACGCCGATCCGCCTCTCCTGGTACTTCCTGGTGCTGCCGTCGCTGCTGCTCAGCTACGCCGGCCAGACCGGCCTCCTGCTCGACAAACCGCACTTCGCGGGCAATCCCTTCTTCCTGCTCGCGCCGAGTTGGGCGGTCTACCCGCTGGTCGCGCTGGCGACGCTGGCCACCATCATCGCCAGCCAGGCGATCATCACCGGGTCGTTCTCGATGACGCGCCAGGCGATGCAACTCGGCTGGCTGCCCGGCGTGCAGATCCGGCAGACGTCCGACAGCGTCTACGGCCAGATCTACGTGCCGGTCGTGAACGGGCTGATGATGATCGCGACGGTCGGGATCGCGATCGGATTCGGCAGCTCGGCCCGCCTCGCCGGCGCCTTCGGCACCGCGGTCTCCACGACGATGCTGATGACCACGGCGCTGCTCTTCACCGCGATGGTGCGGATCTGGCGCTGGCCGCTGCTGGCCTCGATTCCGATCGCCACCTTGTTCATCACGGTCGACGCCGCCTACTTCGGCGCCAACCTGCTGAAGATCGTCGACGGCGGCTGGCTGCCGCTGACGCTCGGCGGCACATTGTTCTTCGTGATGGCGACCTGGCGGATGGGGGTCGACGGCGTGCGTGGCGCGACGGCGGCCCAGGCCGAGCCGGCGCCGCTGTTCCTGAAGGAACTGGAGAAGGCGAAGATTCCGCGGACGCCCGGCTGCGCGATCTTCCTGTCGCGCTTCGACATCGACATGCCTTCGATCGTGGTCGACTACGTGCGCAGCGTCGGGGCCCTGCACGAAAGCGTCGTGATCGTCACCGTCGAGTTCGTGGAGATCCCGCGCGTGGCCGAGAGCGAACGCAGCCAGGTCGCGCTCGTGGGCGCCAACATCTGGCGGGTGTCGCTGCGCTTCGGCTTCATCGAGATTCCGGACCTGCCGGCCAAGCTCGCGGCCGTGACAGCGCTAAAAGGCAAGGCCGACATCCAATCGGCCGTCTATTTCGGCGCCCGCGACATGGTGGTCGGCAAGCCGCACGGCCGGCTCGTCGGCTGGCGGCTCTATGTCTTCGCCTGGCTGTACCGGAACGCGGTGAAGGTCGTCGACCGCTTCAACCTGCCGCCGACCAACGTCATCGAGCTGGCGCGCCAGCTCCAGATCTGAAGCTCGCTCAGGGGCCCGCCTGACCGGGCGGGACCAGCTGGTTGCCGCTGTGGACCAGGAACGGGTAGCGCGCCCCGTCGATGCTGTCCGAGGTGAAGACGCCCTCGTCCTGCAGAAACAGGAAGTTGCCCTGATAGGCGCCGACGATTTCGGTGCTGGAGCCGCCGATGGAGAGGAAACGCAGGCGCATGCCCTCCAGCGCCGCCGCGCAATGCTCCATGTCGGGCACCCCCTTGGCGACCACATTGAAATGGGTCGCGCCGTTTCGGTCCACGGCCAGATGGTAGCAGACGCCCGCCTCGCCGGGCGGCTGCAGTCGCGGCTTGCAGGCGTCCAGGCCCAGCGCGACGATGGCGGCGAGGGTCAGGGCGGCGGGCGCGAGGATGGGGCGGATCATGGGCGCGACCCTACAGTGCGCTGCGGCGTCGGGCGAGCCGCCTCGGCGGCGACGTGGGGCCCGCAGGCCGGCCAAGCGTCGATCAAGTTCTGGAAATTGTTGTTATCCGGCGAGATCTCGACCCTTCCGTCCTGCAGCCGCAGCGTCTGGCCGCCCCAGCGGCCGTAGAAAGCCTGACCAGCCGCCGGGCAGCGCGAGCCGTAGACCGACTGGACGCAGACGCTGAGCGTGGCGGCGGAGGACAGCTGCGTCCAGCCGCCAGCGCCGTAGCGCCAGCAAAGATCCTCGGGCGCGGCTTCGCCAGGCGCCTGCGCCGCATTGCTGGCGTTGACGTCCGGGCTGGCCTCGGCAAGGGGTTGTGAAAGCGGCGGCTCCGGCGGCAGCGGAACGATCGCGGCGCCGGCGCCATTGGACGCGGCGAGCGCGCCGGACTGATCGAGGCCCACGTCGAGGGAGCCGGTGGCGACGCCGTTGCGCTGTGCGCAGACCTCGAGCGGCAACTCGCCAACGAACTGCCCGCCCACGAAGCAGCGCAGCGGCCGCTTCGGATCCAGCTTCTGGTCGTCGTCGCGGCCGGTGACCACCACGAGCCCGGACCCCTGGGCGGCGGGCGACGCCTCGGCGGGCGCCTGGCCGCGGCTCATCAACACCCAGGCGATAGCGAGCCCGCCGATCAACGCGATCGCCGCGCCGCCGAGCAGCATCGCGCGTCCGCCTTTCAAGAATCCCATTCGCTGACTGTTCTCTCCTCGGGCGAGCCCCCCGCTGCGGCACCATAGCCGCCGAGGCGGCCCCTGGACCAGTTGCGCCAGCCCAGGTTCCGGTCGCATCGGAGCGCGCGCGTGCTACATGGCGGGCCTTCCCCACCCCGAGTCTCTCCCGTCCCAACTTGGCATCGATCGACCGCAGCAAGGCCGCCGCCCGCTGGAACCGCCGCTACCGGCTGCTCGCCGCATGCGGTCTGATCGTGCTGGCCGGGCTGGCGGCCTGGCGCACCGGCCTCGCCCGGCGCGTCGACTCCAATGCGCTCTGGCGCGTCGTGCATAATCTCTGCGTCCCCGACGAGGCGTCGAACCACTCGCCGACGCCGTGCGTGGCGGTGGACCTCGCCAAGGGCTACGCCGTGCTCCGCGACGAGCGCGGCGCGACCCAGGTGCTGGTGATTCCGACCGCCAAGGTGACGGGGATCGAGGACCCCGCGGTGCTGAAGCCGGACGCACCCAACTACTGGCAGGATGCGTGGGACGCTCGCCAATACGTCGAACAATCGGCGCATCGGCCCATTCCGCGCGACGACATCGGCCTGGCGATAAACTCCCTGTACGGCCGCAGCCAGAACCAGCTGCACATCCACGTCGACTGCCTCGATCCCTACGCCAAGCGCGAGCTCGACGCCGCGCTCGGCCGCCTCGGTCCGGCTTGGGTCGACCGCGTCCACATACGCTATCGCGACTATCGGGCGCTCTGGATCCCTGAGGCGTCGCTGGCCACCACCAACCTCTTCCGACGCGCGGTCGAGGGCGACCCCGCCGCGCGCCGCGACATGAGCCGCGAGACTCTGGCCTTGCTGCCTGAGACGTCGCCGAGCGGCGCTCGCGGATTCGTGCTGCTCGAGGATCGCGCCAGCATCGGCTACGAGGGCCACGCGGAAAATCTGCTCGATCACAAGTGCCGCTTCCTGACGTCCAACCCCTACTGGTGAGGCCGCGGCGGCGCCGTCGCAGGTGGCGGGCGGGTGTCGCTAGGCGACGGCGCGAACGCCGCTCGCGGCGCGCTCGAGCAGCATCGCCTTCACCGCCGCGAGCGCCCGATCGATCGGGGCGCGGCGGTAGTCCCACATCGGGTCTGGACTCGGCGGCTGGATGACCATCCCGGCGTTGGCTTCGAACAGCAGCAGCCGGCCATCCGGCGCCAGCGCGAAGTCGACCCCGGCGTAGTCGAGGCCGAGCGCATCACGCAGCGCCGCCAGCGCCGCCATGGCGCGAGAGCCGAGCGTCCCAGCCATGTCGGCCAGGAACGCCGCCTCCTCGGCGCGGTAGGCCGGATCTTCCGCCATCGCGCCGGAGAAATAGTGCACCTTCCAGTCATGCGAGATGGCCAGGTGCAGCGGGTAAAGCTCGCCGCCGATGAACATGACGCGGAACTTTCGGGAGAGTCCGTCCGGGCCGCGGGCGTCCATCGGATCGATGGCCAGCAGTCGCTCGCCCGGCAACGGCGCGATCCCGGTCGCAAGGTCCGCGCGGCGCGCCACCCGCACGAAGTGCTGGCCGGTGTGGTGGCCCGGCGCGCGAACCAGCAGCGGGAAGCGCAGGGCGCCGGCTCCGGCCAGGAGTTCGGCGCGCGACATCGAACGCACGGCGGGCGCGACGACGTCGGTCAGGCTGGCGAGGCGGGCGGCGTTCGCCGCGCGACCGGTGATGGCGACGGAGTCCGGGTGATTTACGATCGGGGCTGTCGACCGCCGCGCCACGGCCGCGGCCCCGGTCAGGGCCTCTTCGCACAAGTCCGCGTCGCCGATCGCGTTGAACACCAAGGCATGAGGCGGCAGGGGCGCGCCAGGCTGGTGGAAATCGGCATAGAGCGCGGTGACCTGGAAGACCGTGTCATCGAGCAGCGTCCGTGTCGGGATATTGCCGCCTTTGGCCGACACCAACAGCAGGACCGGAACGCCAGGCTCGGCGCCGTGGTAGGGCTGGGGCGAGAGCGCGCTCGCGCCGAAAGCCTGGCGCCAGTGCGGGGCGGCGGCGTCGGTATCGCCCAGGCCTGTCAGCGCCCGCGCCAGTCCCTGATGGGCGCCGGCGAGACCTGGCTGGATCGCCAGGGCTGCGGCGAACTGAGCGCGCGCCAGGTCGTGCTCTCCGCTTTCGAGCAGCAGGCGCCCGAGGCTCAGCCGCGCCGCCGCGTCGGACGGATGGCAGGCGATGCAATGGGCGAGCGCCGTGCGCGCCGCCGAACGATGACCGCCGCGGCAGGCGAGCCGCGCGATGGCGACGAGCGCCTCCGCGCAAGTCGGATCCAGCCGGAGGGCGGCCAGATAGGCGCTCTTCGCCGCCTCGTCTGCGCCGGTCGCCGCCAGGCGTCGGCCAAGCGCCAGCATGGCGGTGCGATCGACTTGCGCGGGCGGCGGGGTCACGGCGAGCTACAACCTTCCCCCCCTTTGGGGGAAGGCTTCGACTCGGTCCGGGTCCCAACACGCATCTAGCCGGCGGCGCCCGCCGCGGTCGGAGTGACGGCGGCGACCGTCGCCGTGCCCGTGCTGGAGTTCGAGCCGGACGTCGACCCAGTCTCCGAGCTGGAGGCGCCGCTCGAGGACTGCCAGCCGCCCCAGCGATGATGGTGGTGGCGTCCGCCTCCAAGGCCGAGCGACTGAAGCTCGGTCATCAACTGGCTAAGCGCCGAGGCTGTCGCCGTGGGCGTGCCGGAGGTCAGAGCGGAGGCCGCAGCGGACGCCGTCGACGCCAGTCCCGTCAACGCGCTCGCGGCGGTGCTGGCGAGGGACGTCGGCGTCGCGCTCGACGCGGTCGCGCCGCCCGCCCCGTCGCTGAGCGCCTGCTCCAGCTGGTTCACGATACTGGTCAGGTCGCCGAGGCCCTGCTGCACCGCGCCCTGGGCCTGGCTGGGCAGATATCCGCTCGACGTGAGTTGCTGGGCCGCGCTCGAACCGGCGTCCTGCAGCGAGGTCAGGAAGCTCAGCGCGGCGGTGTTGAACTGGTCGCCGGGCGACGATGGCGCCTGGCCGCCACTGGTGGAGTTGGCGCCGGTCGGCAAGGACTGCCCGGTCGAAAACGCACCGGCGGCCCCTGCGCCGGGGCTCGACTGGCGCGCCGACCACAGCTGTTCGAGGGCCTGTAGAGCGTTGGAACCTGCTGAAATGATTGGGTTTATCACCTTTGACTCCCACGAGGACGCCGCCAGCTCGCCGCCGCCGTCGTGCGGCGCTTCGCAAGGCTTCATGGTGAATCGAGGCAAGCGCCGCGCCAGGTGCGCGAGCGCGTGTCAGAACAGCGACGTGATGCTCACCGTCTGGGTCTGGCCCGCCGTCAGACGCGCCAACGCCGCCTGATAGCTGGCGATCTGGGCCGTGAGGTAGGCCGGCACCGAAGCGCCCGCCCCTCCGGCCTTCTGCTCCGCCAGCACCGCCGCCGGCGTCGCGGCGTTCGACATGTTCTGATACGCCTGCTGGACCACCGACATGGCGCCGGCCAGCGCCACGGTGGCGGCCTTGATGTCGGCCGCGGAGCTCAGGTCGAGGGTCGCGGGCAAACCCAGGCCGTAGATGGGCATGCCGCTGGCAGACAGCGTGGTGACGCCCTTCTTGTCGGTCGTGTCGGTCACGAGCCCGGGCGTAAGCCCAAGCTCGGTCAGGGCGTCCGAGCCTGTCGGGCCGTCGATGAGCTTCACCGTGTCGCCCAACGTGGCCGGCTGGATCTCCAGCGCGGTGGACCCGCCCGGCCCCGGCGCCGCGCTGACGTCGGTCGTGCCGCCGGTCGCCTGGACGATCTCGGTCGCCAGCGACGCGAAGGTGTCGGTCGACTGTATGGTCACGGTCACGGGGGGTGCGCCGTTCGTCGATATCTGGAAGCTGTCGCCCGCCTTGATCGACGTCGTCGAGGTGATCAGGTTCGACACCGGGCCGTCGACGTTGCCCTGAGGAAGTCCAAGCTGGTCGAGGACGCTGGCGCCGTTGCCAGCCACCGCGATGGAAGTCGGGTCGGCCTGACCGTCCTGCGCCGTGAACCGCGTCTGATAATCCACCGACCCGGTCGCGGGGTTGAGGGCGGCGACGAACCCGTCCTGCGCCCCGATCGGGGCCTCGCCCGGCAGGCTTCCGGTGACCGAGCCAGTCAGCCACACATCGCCGTCGGACACGGTCATCGCCGAGGCGGTCGTGTCGCCGGAGCCGCCGTAGTAGGCGATGGAGTCGCTGGCGCTGGGCGCGAGGCCCGTGGACAAGGTGGCGGTGAAGGCGTTCAGCCCGCTGCCCGTCGAGGCGCTGGTGACGTTGCCTGCGCTCAAGCCGCCGCCCCGTGCGTTGCCCGCGACGAAGACCTGGCCGTTCTGCACCGAAATGCCGACGACATTGCCGCCCTGCAGGTTGCCGAGGTCGCGGCTGGCGACCAGGGTCGGCGCGCCCGGATTGCTGACGTCATATTCGGTCACGACGGCGTCGCCGTTCTGCTCGCCGGCCACGTAGACGTCGCTGCCGTCGACCGCCACGCCGGCGCTGGTGTTCGAGCCGCCGGTGGCGATCTGGGTGTTGGAAAGCTGCAGACCGGTGGAAGAGTAGGCTTGCATGTAGCTGTTCGTGGGTCCCTGCGGACCCTGCACGGCCGTGGTCGTTTGCGATTGACCGGTGACGTAGACCGACCCGTCCGAGCCGAAGGCGACCCCGTTGGCCTGGTTCGGCGTCAATCCGTCATCCTGCTGCGCCCAGACCTGGTCGCCCTCGGAGTCGTAAACCGCGACGAAGCTGTTCGCGCCGGTCGGGTCGTTGACTGTCTGGCCCGCCGTCATCGAGCCGGTGACCGTTCCGGCGATCGCAACTTGCGAGCCGTCAGCCGACACCGCCAGGGAAAGTCCGCTCGCGTCGGTCGCCGAACCGAGGTCGGTCGAGAACTCCAGTTGGCCCGCCGAGTCGTACTTCATCAGCGCGACATCCTGGCCCCCCGCGACCGCCGCGCCGGACGGCGTCTGATTCACGTCGGCCAGCACGTAGACCGAGCCGTCGGGCGCCACAGCTGTCGCCTGGACGGAAACGACTCCAGTCCCGAGCTGGGTGGTGAATTGCTGCCCGGGGACGGCGTAGGCGGGAGGGTCCGGGCTGACGATGTCGCCGCTCGTGTCGAACTTGAGCAGCTGACTCGTGGCGTCCGGCGCGACGGTGTTGCCGGTAACAGGGCTGACGCTCGACGACTGGTTGCCCGCGATCTGGCCGATGTAAACCGCCGGAGAAGTCTGGTTCGCCGAGAACGAGACCTGCTCGTACGGGTTGGTGTTGACCTGCAGCGCCCACGACTCTTGTCCGGTCGACACCGTGACGACGTTGCCGCCGACGTCGATCGTGTCGGGCGTCGCCGGGATGGGGTCGACCGAGAAGCTGGTGATCGAGCCGTTGGCCCGGAGCTGGCTGTTCAGATACGCCGCCACGTTCGCCATGTTGCGAGCCGTCGAGCCCATCCCGCTGAGATCGATCGGAATGGTCGTGGTCGTGTTGCCGGCCGTCGTGGTGATGTCGAACGAAACATTGCCCTCGAACGCGGGGACCACGGCGCTGGAGTTGCCGGTCGTGTTGAGCGCGACGGTCGTGTAGGTAGAGGGCTGCTGGGGCGTGGTGGCTGTCGACGTCTGGCTGGTCTGCACGGTCCCCGATGTCAGCTTGAGCGTCGAAAAGCTTGTCGAACCAAGGAACTTGGTCAACTGGCTCATGCCATTGTTGAAGGCGGTCGTCAGCTGTTGCAGCTGCAGCGGCGAGACATTCTTCGCCTGGGCGGCGTTGGCGACGGCGTAGAGGCTGTCGAGGCCGGTGTAGAGCGCGAACAGGTTCTTATAGTCCGAACTCGCGTTCTGCATGTTGATCTGCTGGGCGCCAGGATTGAACAGCGAGGCGCCCGACAGGGCGGTCTTGAGCAGCTGACTCTGCGAGGGCAGCGCGCTGTCATTCCAGGGCGCCGTCGGCGCGTAAATTGGCGGCGGCGGCGGACTTGGGGGCGAGCCGGCGCTGACCGACGACGTCGAGGTGCCGGTGCCCTTCCCCCCATAGAAGGACTGGAACCAGCTGAGCATCAAACTCGGGTTGATACTGCCGGCCACCCGCTCGTCCTCTTCCACCCGGCCCTGCTCGGCGAGGCAGGATGCGATGCGGGCGGCTTACGAGCCGTTAACTCGCGATGGCCAAGCGGTCAGCTGGCGAAGAGGGCCAGGATGGCCTGCGGCGATTGATTGGAGATCGCCTGGCCGGACCCGGACAGTTGCTGTTGCACCTGAAGCGCCTGAAGACGCGCGCCGTCGCCGTCGAGGGAGCTATTGACCCCCGACGCGAGCCCGGGCGCGAGGGAGTCGGCGGCCTGGGAGAGGAGCGACAGGTGATTCTGGATCGCCTGGCCCTGTGCGGCGATCTGCCCCACGGCCGAGCTGACGTTTTGGACCGAGTCATCGAGCTGAGCCGCCAGCGAGGCCGCGGTGTTCGGGTCGGACAGACTGGCGTCTGCGGCCAGGCCGATAAGCGGTCCGCCGAGAGACAGATCGTAAGCGGGCAACGACGAGGCGGCGCTCGAGGTCGGTTGGTCGCCGGCCAGGAGATTGACGCCGCCGAAGGCGGCGCCGGCCACCGTCTGCTGGACCTGGGCCAGGCCCGCCTGAAATCCCGAGTTGAGCTGGCTGAGCTGGTCGGACGAGAGGCCGGGGTCTGAAGCGATTTGCGCAACCTGTTGAAGCTGCGTCAGCAAGCTTGCCACCGTACCGCCCGCCGAGACCGCCGCGTCGACCGCCGAAGCGGCGTCCGCGAGGCCCCCCGCCACACCGTTCAACGCCGCCGCGGCGGCGCCGCTGACGTCGAGAACGGTCGAGCCGGGATCGGCGCCCATCTGGCCGGAAGGGTCGAGCGGCCGCGAGGGAGCGCCCCCGACAAACGCCCCGCTCTGTCCCCCGGCCGACTGGCTAAGCAACTGCTCCAGCAGGGCGAGATTGGCGTTGGTGCTCTGAATGGCGGTTGTCATCGACGCCTCCGAGCGGCGTTCTGGCCGCCCTTCGCATAGTCGATGAACGCTAAGCGGCGAGTCGTGACCCGAGCGTTAACGAAATCCCAAGCGCGATCGCCGCCGCCGCTTCGAAGCGGCGTCGGCAGGGGCCCTCGCTGCGGCCCCCGGGGCGGTTCGTCCGCCTGATGCGGCGCAAGCGACCTAGCTGCTGGCGCTGATGACGGACCCGGGCGTGTAGTCCAGGGCTTCCCGCAGCAGCAGCACCTGTTCCCGCGGGATCTGGGAAACGACCTGGCCGGTAACGGGGTTGACCGTCTTGTAGACGTAGGAACCCGCGGCCTTGTCGTCTTCGATCACAAGACGCAGATCGGCTTGCACGTCGATCGGCGTGTTGGACGCTTGACTGTCTCCGGAGCCCGGCTCGACCGGAGCCGACGT
>DATJRL010000363.1:0-3178 GCA_035504785.1 Caulobacteraceae bacterium | reverse complement strand
AGCACTTCGTTGACCACCCACAGGGCGGCGTAGATCGGCACGATATGCGCCGGCTCGAGCCCCATGTCGCGCAGACGTCGGGTGGTCATCGCGAAGCTCGACCAGAGCGCCAGCAGGAAGCCGCCGGTGAGGATCTCGCTATCGAGACCGGACACCCCGGTGAGCCCGTCCGGGTCGAGCACGAAGGTGTTGAACCAGATCGCGCCGCCGGCCAGCGCGGCCACGACGGCGACCATCACGAGGCTGCGCCATAGATAGCCAAAGCGATCGAGACGGCCGTCGAAACCGAAGAATTCGCCGAAAGCGTCCATGGCCAGGCCCCGGACTGTTGCGACCCCTCGTCGACCGTGCGTCCACAAGAACTAATGGACGATTGAAAAACGTCGTTAATTCAGTGACTAACGTCGATCATCCAGCGCGGCGATGAACCGCCGTAAGTTCGCCGAGAGGCAGACCGAAGAGGTGGACGCGGGCCCGCTTGAGCACGATTTCCTGCGACAGCATGGTGAAACGGGTCTCGAAGCGCGGGGCCAAGAGGCCGCGCGCCGGGCCATAGGGCCGCCGGAACGACAGAACGTAGTCCGCGCCGTGACGCTCCCCGGCGATGCCGGCGCCCGCCTTGATCTCCGCGGCGACGTAGCGGCCGTCCCGACTGGGGCTCATCGCCCAGCGCCAAGTGTCGACCTCGCCATCTTCGTACGTGAACATCTCTTCCAGCCGAATCACGCCGTGCGCCGCATCCAGCGAGCCGACGGTGGTGATCCGGCAGCGTCGCACGACACGTCCAAAAGGATCGCGCACCACGCCCGCGCCCTCCGTGCGGCCTAGGAAAAAGGCTTCGGGCTGGAACACCAGCGCCCTGGGGGCGGAAGTGCGGCCAGCTCTCGGGAGGAGGGGCTCTAGCTCGGCGGCGGTGTTGGCGATGCGATCGAGGAACTCGATCGAAAGGGGCATCCGGCCTTGTCCCATCGCAGAGCTGACGCCCTGCCGGCTGGCGCAGTGAACCCGATCAAGCGTCGTTCAGCGAGCGAGATTCCTTGAAACGCCCGCGTCACGGCGACACAGGTAGCGGATGGGGTGGATGTCGGCGTCGTTGTCGACCCAGCCCGTGATCGCAGGATTGACCAGGTTGAGGTTCACCCCTGTGAGGATGGGCGCCATGTCGGCGTCGTCCAGGACCATCTGCTCGGCCTTCGCCAGCAGCAGGGCGCGTCTTTGCGCGTTCGGCTCGAGGTCGGCCTCGTGCAGGAGCGCGTCGTAGGCGGGATTCCTATAGTCGCCGTAGTTCTGCGCGCCGGTGTCGGACTTCATCAGTCCGAGGAAGGTCATGGGATCGTCGTAGTCGGCGACCCACCCCGCGATGCCGAGCTGAAAGTCGCGGATGTTGAACGACTCGAAGATCACGGCGCCGTCCTCCTGTTGGAATCGAACGTCGATGCCCACGGTTTTCAGGTCCGCCTGGATCGACTCGGCCACCACCAGGCTGCCGGGCGCGTTGAACGTCTTAAGCTCCAGTCTCAGCGGCTTTGCCGCGGTGTAGCCTGCCGAGGCGAGCAGGCGCACCGCCTCCCCTTGGCGACGCTGCAACGACCAGCCGGCCCAGTAGGGTGCGGGGTGGGGCGCATCCGGCGGCAGATACCCCGCTATGCCGCGTGGTACGAACGAAGAGGTCGGGACTTGGCCGGCGCGTGTCAGCTTGGTGGTGATGAAGGTCCGGTCGATCGCCATTGAGATCGCCTGCCGAACCCGGACGTCCTTGAGCGGCGCCACGTCGCGGCGGTTGAAGATGATGTAGGTGGTGGTGAGATAAGGGTGGCTGTGAACGAACGGCGCGGAATCGGTCCGGCCGCGCAGCCGCGACACGCGGTTCGACTGGATCCCCGCGTTGATATCGACTTCGCCGCGCAGGACGCGGCGCTCGGCCGATACCACATCGTTGAGTGGGTAGAAGTTCACGCGGTCGAAGCACACCCGCGCGGCGTCGTGGTAACGCGGGTTTCTCTCGATGCGCAGGTAGTCTCCGAGCCGCCAGTCCTTGAGAACGTAAGCGCCGTTGCCGACCATGTGCCCGGCCTTCACCCAATCGACGCCCCAGCGGCGCACCACATGCTCCGGGATCGGATAGAACGCCTGATGCTTGAGCAGTTGCGGCAGGTAGGACGCCGGATGCTCGAGCGTCAGCTGCAGCGTGTGGTCGTCGAGGGCCCTCGCGCCGATCCGATCGAGCGGCCCGCCGCGGTTCGCGGCCTGGGCGTTCTTCAACACGTAGAGCAGGTAGGCATACGGCGAGGCCGTCTTCGGGTCGAGCATGTGGCGGTAGGCGAAGACGAAGTCGTTGGCGGTGACTGGCGCGCCGTCCGACCAGAGTTCCGGTCGCAGGTGGAACGTCCAGGTGAGGCCGTCGGGGCTGGTTTCCCAGCTGTCCGCGACGCCGGGCGCGGGCGCTCCGTTCGGGCCGTCCGCGAAGAGGCCCTCGAAGAGCTCGCGCAGGATCGTGGCTTCGTTGACGGTCTGCGCCAGCTGAGGGTCGATCGTCGAGGGATCGGTGTTGTTGCCGTACTCCAGGCACCTCCAACCGACCGGGCACGCGGCGCGGGCGACCCTATGCGGCTGGCAGGCGCTCAGGCAAAGTCCGATGACGAGGACCGCCGCGGCAGCTAGAAAGGACCGACCCGACATGTGCGTCTTTGACTATCTTCCGAACCTGGCGGGCGCCAGGGCGGACGCGCGCCGCGCCGGGCGGATGATCGTGGAGGCCAATCCATGAGCGTGCTGGCGCCGATCGCCGAGACCCTGGCGGAGCGCCTGAAGGCGCGCGGCGAAACCGTGGCCGTCGCCGAGTCGTCGTCGGGCGGCCTGATCTCCGCGGCGCTGCTCGCCGTGCCCGGCGCCTCGGCCTACTTCCTGGGCGGCGGCGTGATCTACACCGGCAAGGCGCGGATGGCGCTGCTGGGTTTGCGCCGCGAGGACGTGGCCGGCATGCGCTCGGCCAGCGAGCCCTACGCGCTGCTGCTGGCCCGGACCGTACGCGAGAACCTCGGCGCGACCTGGGGCGTGGCCGAGACGGGCGCCGCCGGCCCGACCGGCAACGGCTACGGCGACGCCCCTGGGCACAGCTGCCTTGCCGTCGCCGGTCCGGCCGAGATGGCCTTCACGCTGGAGACCGGCAGCGCCGACC
>DATJRL010000362.1:0-11977 GCA_035504785.1 Caulobacteraceae bacterium | reverse complement strand
CTCGCCGGACGTCGCCGCGGTCAGCGGCCGCTACTTCTACCAGTGCAAGCCTGACACGCCGAGCCTGGCGGCGCGGGACGATGCGGCCGCCTCACGGCTGTGGGCCGAAAGCGAGCGCCTCGCGGCCGCCGTCCTACCGAGCGCCTGACCCCCATGGGCGACCGCGGTCCGATACTCGGCGACTCCGGCGGCACCCGCAGGGCGTTGCTGCGTCTCAGGTTCGCGACGGCTTCGACGTGGACGGCGGCCACAGCAAGGCGCACCTGGCCTGAGAGTTCAGCAGCGCACCGCGTGCGCCAGCATCGCTGTCCAATCGGCGCGTAGAGGTCCGGCCAAATCGGGCGCCCGGCCGTGACGAGGCTCGGGATCCTAGTTGCGGACGCTGGCGCCGGCCCCGTCCAGCAACCGGATGAACGGCGCCCGCAGTTCGCCGGCCAGCCGGCCGTCGTGGTCCATCTGGCCGCCCCGGCCAACGTCGAGGTTCCGCTCGCGCAGGCGCCGCAGCTGCTCGATCTCGGGCGTCCAGTCCATGCCTTGTCTCGCGGTCGCGTGGCGGAAGCGGCTCAGCCCTTCGCCGCCTCGCGTCGGGCCTCCTTGGCGAGCGCGGCGGCGACGCCGCTCATGCGACGGGCGTCGCGCATCTCCTGGGCGCGTTTCTCGCCGATCGCGAGCTCGTTGACCATGTAGTTGGAGTGCGCCGCGTGCAGGGCGGTGCGGTAACCCATCATGTCCTGGGCGAGGTTGATCGACTGCTTGAGCATGCGCAGGGTCAGAAGGTCGTTCTCCGCCCAGCGTTCCGCCTGCGCCATCACCCTCGCCTCGAGATCGTCGCGCGGGGCCACTTCCGAGACGAGTCCGAGATCGTGCGCTTCCTGCGCCGGGATGAAGCGGTTCTCGAACAGGATGCGTTTGGCGTTGCGGATGCCGAGGTCCCAGGGCGCGGTGTGCAATTGCAGGTGCGAGGGCAGGAACTTGGCGTCGTCGGAGGCGATGATGATGTCCATGCACGAGGCGATCAGGAACCCGCCGAAGATGCAGTAACCCTGAACCTGGGCGATGGTCGGCTTCTTGACGTCGCGCCAGCGCAGCGAGTTCTCGATGTAGAGCCGCCAAGAGCGGTTGACGCGGCCCAACACCCCTTCGCCGAACGGCTTGGTGGCCTGGTCCTCGGCTTCCTCGGGCGTGCCGAGATCGTGGCCGGCGGAGAAGTGGTCCCCGGCGCCGGCCAGCACGACGACCCGGATCTCGTTGTCGATGTCCAGCGCCGCGAAGGCGGCGGTCATCTCCTCGAGCATGACCCGCGACTGGGCGTTCCGATAGCGAGGCCGGTTCAGGCGGATGATGGCGATGCGGCCGCGCCGCTCGACCTCGATGTGGCGATAGCTCATCTTCAGCTCCCTGCAGGCTCCCGGGTCTTGGGCTTGGCGAGCACGGACCCCGTGACTCCGCTCTCTTCCAAGGCGTCGATCTCGGCGTTCGAGAGACCGAGCCGCTCTTGCAGGATCTGTCGCCCGTGTTCGCCGAGCCTCGGGGCCGGACTGTGCCGCCGTGGGCCGACGCCCGCGAAGCGCCAGGGCAGCCCGTTGTAAAGGTGCTCGCCGACGTCCGCATGGACGAGGCGACGGAACCAGCCGCGCTCGCCCAGGTGCGGACAGTCCAGCACGTCCCGCAGCGTCCGCACCCGCCCGGCGGGAATGCCGGCGCCCCGCAGTTTCCGTTCGAGGACGAACGCGTCTTGGCCTCCGGTCCAGTCCTCGATCCGACGCTCCAAGGCGTCCTGATCGGACAGGCGACGGCCGGCCTCGGCGAACTCGTCCGCCGCCAGTTCCGGCGCCAGTGCGACCAGCCGCCGCCACTCGTCGTCGTCGCGAATGGTCAAGGCCAGCCAGTCATCCTCGCCCGCGCACCGGAAGACGCCGCTGGGCGCGAAGTCGGGGTCCCGGTTGCCGAACGCGGCGCGCCGGCCGCCGAACTGGGCGTCCAGCAGCGCCTCGCCGATGTACCCGGCGGCGGCTTCGTACATGCTGCCGTCGATGGCCTGGCCTTCGCCGGTGCGCAGTCGGTGGAGGAGCGCGACGAGCGTCGTCGCCGCCATCTGCAAGCCGGTGATCGCGTCGGCCTGGTAGAAGCCCATGACCATGGGATCGCCATCCGGGTAGCGATGGAAGAAATCCCAGCCGGCGACCGCCTCGATCGTCGTGCCGTTGGCTTTGAACGCGGCCAGCGGACCGGTCTTGCCGTAGCCACAGAACGACGCGACGACGATGTCCGCCTTGCGGTCCCTCAACGCCCGGTAGGTCAGGCCAAAGCCTTCCAGAACGTGCGGCGTGTAGTTCTCCATGACCAGGTCCGCCTGGTCCGCGAGCCTGAGAAAGATATCCCGACCGGTTTGGCTCTTCAGGTCCAGACAAAGCGAGCGCTTGTTGCAGTTGACGCTGTTGTAGTTGGGGCTGGCGTTGACCACGTCGGCATCGACGCTGGTCAGCTGGACCGGCGCCCAGCTCCACTGCCGCCAAACGTCGGGCCGCCGGTGCGACTCGATCTTGATCACGTCGGCGCCCAGGTCGGCCAGCAGCATGGCCGCGTAGGGCCCTATCCAGGCCTGGGTCAGGTCGAGCAGACGCACCCCAGCCAGCGGCGGCGCGTCCGAGGCGGCCGAGGCGAGCCCCTCGCGCGGCGTCCAGCCCAGCGCCGCGAGTCCGGTGGCCCCTGGTTCCGAGGGGGCAGGCGCGAAGCCGCACGCCGGAGTCGCCGAAAGCTGCGCCGCGGGACCGGGCATCGACACCGGTCCGAGCGCCGGGTCCTCGACCGGGTGGAAGAAGCCGCGCGCCGAGAGCTGCGGCTCGCCCAAAAGGTCTTCCGGCGTTGCGGCGATCCCGGCGGCGATCCCTTGGCGCAGCAGGGCCAGGAACACCTCCTGCGCCGGCATGGCCCGGGTGAAGTCCGCCAGGAAGTCCATCAGCAAGGCTGCGCGTCCGGCAGCGTGGCCGTCGCGGGCGCAGGGCGGCCAGGCGTCTGGGGCGACGCCGAGCGCGATCTCGAACTCGCGCAGCTGCCGGGTGGTCGGCGGCATGAAGGAGACGAAGCCGTCCTGGCACGGCGAAGGCCGGACGCCAGTGCCGGGGCCGCCTGTCCGGTTCGGGTGAGCGCCCGTGTACTGCCCCCGCAGCAGCGGCAGCATGCTGGCGATCGCCTCGAGTTCCGAGGCTTCGACATAATAGCCCCGGCCATGCCTCTCGCGTCCGATCAAGCCGGTCAGCGCGGCCACGAAGGCGCTGACGCCGCACGCGTAGGCCAGAATGTGGCCAGGCGCCTTCAGCGGCGCCCTGTCGGCGCGGCCGTTCAGGCAGAGGTACCCGGCCAGCGCCTGGACCACGAGCTCGGAGGCGGCGACGTCGCTGAGGGGGCCGCGTTGGCCGAAGGGCGAGACCTCCACCACGACAAGACGCGGGTCAGCGGCCTGCAACGCCGCAGGCGTTTCGCCCAGGTGCTCGAGCCAGGGATGGCCGCGATCGACGAGAAGAACGTCGGCGCCCGCGATCAAGGCCCGAAAGTCGGCTTGCGTCGGGCAGGCGAGATCTTGACGCGCCGACCGCTTGCCCGCGGCGACGTAGGTCCAGAGCAGCGACCCCGCGCCGTGCTCAGGCTTGGCGAAGGGGCCGCGGCGGCGGAGCGGCGAGCCCGTGGCGGGCTCGAGCACGACGACGTCCGCGCCCCAAAGCGCGAACTGGCGTCCGCACCAGGCGCTCGCCACGCCGGTTCCAAGCTCGACGACGCGGATGTCTTGCAGGGCCGCTGGCGTCGCGTCCTCCTTGAAGCGCCCCGGCGCCGCGGGGAGCCTGCCTCCGCATTGGCAGACGCCGGCGCGTTGGTAAAGCCGATCGCAAACCGAGCCGGCCCGACGCCTCGGAGTGGACGCCGACGGTCAGGGCGCTCTCCGGAACCGCAAGCCCCGCACTCGACCGGTGGCGATGGTGAAGCCCGTGGGCGCGCCGGTCTCGTCACGCAGCACGGTCAAGCGTGTCCCCGGCCCGTCGAAGCTGTCGGGGTCGGCGGCCGCGAGCGTCAGCGGCGGAAAGCGCAGACAGGAAATGGTGAGCCCGTTGTCGGCCGGGGCGAGGTCGTACGTGCTGTCGATCTCCTCGCTGTGGTAGCGCCCCACGAGCGCCGCCAGGTCCGCGGCCGACGGTTCGATACGATCCGCGCGACGGTGCAGCATCTCGAGTCCGCCCACGCCCTGGACCTCCGCGAGGTTTCCGTGGGGTCTCGGCGAGAACCGATAGCTGGGGCCGTAGAGGTAGAAGTCGCCGTTCGGAAGGAACTTGGCTTCGACCGGCGGCGCGCCCCCGCCGCTCACCAGCAGCTTCCCGTCGCTCGCCTCCAGCGTGAGGCCCGGCCCCCAGCCGCTGACGTAGTAGCCGGCGAGCTCCGCCAGCATTTGCGCGTCCGGCGTGGCTGCATCCGGAATCGGCGGAGCCGCGCTCAGGAAGCGCTCGGCGAGCGCCCGCGCGATCGCGCCGACATCGGCCTGTCCATTCGAGAGGACGACGACGCTGGCGTCGTCGTCGGGGAAGCAGTCGAACGCCGCGCGATAGCCCGCGTCGCCGCCGCCGTGGGTCAGCGCCGGACGGCCCGCCAACACGTCCCGCATGATGCCGAAGCCATAGTTCAGCGGCGTCCCGTCCCGGAGGGTTCCTGGCGACGTCATTGTGGCGATCAAGTCTGGCCGGAACACGCTCGGGTGCAGCAGCTCGCGCGCCCACTTGGTCAGATCGCGCGCCGTCGTATGCAGGCTGGTCGCGCCATAGTTGCTGTAGTTGAGCCGCGCGAGGCGCACCTCGCCGCGGCGGTTGAGCCGGTAACTCATCGCCCGATCCGGCAGCAACCGCGCGGCGTCGCCATAGACCAGCGTCTCGCGCATGCCGAGCGGCGCGAACACCGCCTCCTCGAGATATTGCGCGAACGGTTTGCCGGACGAGCGCGCGACGATCTCGGCCAACAACGAGTAACCGGTGTTCGAGTAGCGGAAGTCCGTCCCGGGCTGGAAGTTGAGCTCCTTCTGGCGCGCCGCCATGGCGAGGATGGCGCTCTGCCGGATGAGCCCGTCCAGCGGCGTGCCGGAGAGCATCATCAGCTCCCATTGGTCGCGCAGTCCGCCGGTGTGATGGACGAGGTCCGAGACCGTCACCTTCGCCCCGTAGTCGGCGAGTTCGGGGAGATAGGCGTGGATGTCCGCCTGGAGGTCGACGCGGCCCGCCTCGGCCTCCAGCAGCACCGCGAAGGCGGTGAACTGCTTGGAGACGCTGGCGACGTGAAAGCGCGTCGTCGCCGTCACTGGAACGCCATGCTCGAGGTCGGCCCCGCCCAGGTAGCGCTCGAACACGGCTTCGCCGCCCACGGTCACCAGGGCCGCGAGGCCCGGCTTGTCCGGGGCGAACGGCGCCAGCAATTCGTCGAGCCGGTCGGCGGCGCTTGCTTCGCTCATGATGGCCTCCAGCATGGCATGGCGACGGCTTGGCGCACCTTGCCGCGCCGGTCAAACGGTCGAGCGGGTGTCGCGGGCGCTGGACGCCGGCGCCGATCCGCAACGCGGAGCTTTGAAGCGAAGCCCGCGTCGGCTACCGGTTCCAGGAAAGCCAAGCCGCCGCGGAGGGAAACCGGATGAGGCGTAGCATGCGCGGGACGGCGGCCGTCGTCGGGGTGGGCGAGACCGACTACTACCGGCACGGACAGGCGCCGGATCCGGAGTTCGTGCTCTGTCTGAAGGCGATCCTCGCCGCCTGCCGGGACGCCGGGCTCGACCCGACCGAGATCGACGGCTTCGCCTCCTACAGCAACGATCGCAACGATCCGCCGACGCTCGCGACCGCGCTGGGCGTGCGTGAACTGCGCTTCTCGAACATGCAGTGGGGGGGCGGCGGCGGGGGCGGCGCGGGCGCGGTGGCCAACGCCGCGGCGGCGATCGCCGGCGGGCTGGCGGACTGCGTGGTGGTCTATCGCGCCCTCGCCCAAGGCCAGTTCGGGCGGTTCGGCCAGGGCCCGCAATCGGCGACGGTCTCCGGAGACCTGGCGCTGACGGTCCCCTACGGCCAGATGTCGCCGGCGCAGTGGTACGCGCCCAAGGTGACGCGGTTCATGCACGAGCATGACATCGGCCAGGAGGCGCTGCGGGCCATCGCGCTCGCCTCCTACCACCACGCGCAGTCCAACCCGCGGGCGGTGATGTACGGGCGGCCGCTGACCGAGGCCGCCTACGACGAGTCCCGGTGGATCACCGAGCCGTTCCATCTCTACGACTGCTGCCAGGAGAACGACGGCGCGGCGGCGCTGATCCTGGTTTCGGCCGAGCGCGCCAAGGACCTCAAGCCGACCCCGGCCTTTGTGCTCGGCGCGGCGATCGGGGCGGGCTACCGCGTGCACTCGACTCCGGCGGGCTTCGCGACCCCGGACCTGGCCAGCTCGCACTTCAAGACGCTCGCCCCGCGCCTCTACGACATGGCCGGGGTGGGTCCCGCGGACGTCGACGTCGTGCAGTGCTACGAGAACTTCACCGGCGGCGTGCTGATGGCGCTCGTGGAGCACGGCTTCTTCGCGCCGGACGAGGCGATGGAGTTCCTCAGGCTCGAGAACCTGATCGCGCCGGCCGGCAGGCTGCCGCTGAACACCAGCGGCGGCAACCTCGCCGAGTGCTACATGCACGGCCTCGAACTGCAGATCGAGGCAGTCCGCCAGTTGCGCGGCGAGTCCACGAGCCAGGTCCCCGACGTGGACCTGTCCCTGGCCGTCGCGGGGCCGATGGTCACCCCGGTCAGCACGGTGCTGTTCGGTTCGGAGGCCGCGGTCTGATGTCGCAAAGCTACCTGCCCCACGGCCTGCCGATCCCGGTTCCCGAGCGCAACGGGCTCTCGGCCCCCTACTGGCAGGGCCTGCGCGAGGAGCGGCTCCGCGTGCAGCGCAATCCGCGCACGGGCGTCTACCAATGGCCGCCGCAGTGGATCGCCTACGACGACCAGGGCTTCGATCTGGAATGGGTGGATGTCGCGCCCAGGGGCGTCGTCTACAGCTGGACCCGGGTCTGGCACCCTGTGCACCCGGCGCTGAAGGACGCCTGTCCCTACATCGTCGTCGTGGTCGAACTGCCGCACGCGGGCGATGTTCGCATGCTCGGAAACCTGCTCGGCGACCCGCGCCAGGAGGTGACGATCGGGGCCGAGGTCGAGGCGCTGTTCGAGCACCATGCCGACGCCCAGCCGCCGTTCAGCCTGCTGCAGTGGCGCCTGGCGAACGGCGCTCAGCCGGCCCCGTAGGCCTTCGGGTCCAGGCCGAACAGCCGCGCGGCGTTGAGGCCGAGTATCTTCGCCCGGGAGTCCTCCGAAAGGCCGCCCATGGTCCGCTCGATGGCCTCGGCCGAGTGCGGCCAGGAGCCCTCGTGGTGCGGATAGTCGTTCGCCCAGAGGAAGTTGTCGGCAAGGTCGTAGGTTTCGGCCATCTTGAGGCCGGCCGGGTCGTCCTGGAAAGTGGCGAAGCAGTTGCGGCGGAAATAGGTCGACGGTGGCGCCCTCAGCTTCGGCCGCACCCAGAAGTGGTGCGCCTTGGCCGCGTGATCGAGCGTCTCGAGCAGCCACGGCACGAAGCCGACGCCGCTCTCCACCAGGCCGGCGTGCAGGCGCGGGTGACGCTCGAACACGCCCGAGGCGATCATCTGCACCAGCGGCTCGATCGTGGTCTCCATCGAGTGGCAGGCGTAGTTGATGATCGCGCCGCCAGCGCCGCCCACCGCCCGCGGGTCTCGCCCGGTGGAAACGTGGAAGGCGACCACCAGACCCGCCTCCTCCAGCAGGCTCCACATCGGCTCGAAGCCGGGATCGTTGTACTCGAACTCGCCAAATTGCTTGGGCCCGTAGATCACCGAGTTGCCGAGGCACACGGCGCGGAACCCTCGCTCCGCCGCCCAGGCGATCTCCCGCATCGCGCCGGCCCGGTCGCCGGTCGCGATCAGGGCCGCGGGCAGCATCCTCGGGTTGTCGCCCTGCATGTGCGGGCCGCAGAAGTCGTGGGTCCAGCGGTTCCACTGCCGGCACATGGCCATGGCGAACACCGGATCGGGCGTCGCCCAGCACAGCAGGCCGCGGTTGGGGAACATCAGCTCGGCGTCCACCCCGTCGGCCCGGTGATCCGCGAGCCGCTGCTCGACGGTGCGTCCGCTGGCGTTGCGCAGCGCGTCTTCCTCGTCGAGCGCGCTGAACACCGCGCCGGCGCCTCCGGCGACGCCGTCGCCGCCCGGCGCGGACCTGTTGGCCGCCCGCACGCGCTGCGGCCGATTGCCTTCGGTGATCAGCCACTGCGAGCCGTCCGCATGCGTCTCCAGCCTGGGAATCCGGTCCCTGTACTCGGCCTCGATCTGGCTCAGGTAGTCGGCCGGCTCGACGACGTGGGTGTCGGCCGAGAACATGAAGTACTTGTCGGGCGCGCCTGGCCGGGCCGATCGCCGCCAGCCCGCCGCGCCCGGGGTTTCGCGCCGCCAGAGATTGTGCGGCGTCCGCTCGGGACTGTCCTTCAGGGCCTGCAGCGTTTCGCTCATCGAGGTCGCTCCGCGAACGTCGGGCGCAAAGCCCCGTCGTCGCTCGCGCCGCCTCGCAAACGCTGGCAGCGTGCGACCCGGCCGTCAACGGCCCCCGGCGGCGGGCGCGGCGCCCTCAGCCCAATATCTCGCGGTCGTGCTCCCCGAGCCTGGGCGCCCGCCTTGCGATGCGCCAGGGGCTGGCGGGCAGCTTGTACGGCGCGCCGGGATAGCGGAACGCGCGACCGAGATCCTCGTGCGGCACGACCACCTGGAAGCCGCGCGCGCGGAAATGTTCGTCCTCGAAGGCCTCCTCCGGCGAATAGATCACCCCGACGGCGATGCCCCGGCGCTGGAAGCCGACGAAGAAGTCGTAGGCGCCGAGGTTCTCGGCGATGAGGGCGAGGGCCTCGCGGCCGGCGGAGAAGATCGCGGTGGCTTCGTCGTCGACGCCGATGAGGTCGTAGGTGATCGGCTTGGGCAGCGCCGCGCCCATCTCCAGGAAGATCGCCTCGGGGAGCTGGTCTTCGAGCCCGAGCTCGCGCAGCCAGCCCAGGATCTGGGCGAACTCCGCCGGCGCCCGGGGCGGCACGCCGGTGTTGACCCAGCGCCCGTCCTTGCATCGCATCTGCGTGGACTGGCTGGGCCGCACGCCCGCGTGGCGGCCGGTCTGGCGCTGCACCGTCTGCCGGGCGACGAGCCAGCTGTAGGAGGCGGCCTCGGTGGTGACGTTCTGCGCGCCGTGCATGCTGACGTCGATGAACTGCCCCTCGCCCGACGAGAGGCGGTGGAAGAGGGCCGTCAGCGTCGCCATCACGGCGAAGTGGCAGCCGGTGTGGAAGCCCTGGTTGCCGCCGCCCCGCACCGGCGGCAGCGCGTGGTCGTCGTAGCCGCAGCTCCACGCGGGCCCGCCGCCGGCCAGCAGCGTCAGGTCGGTCGCCGGCGCCCCGCCATTGGGACTGCCGCGCCCGAACGGCGTCATCGAGACGAAGATCAGGTCCTCGCGAACCTGGCGCAGGGCGTCGTAGTCGAGCCCCAGCTCGGCCAGCCGCCCGGCCGGCTCCGACTCCAGCAGCACGTCCGCCGTGGCCGCCAGCGCCTTGAACCGGGCGCGGTCGCCGGCGTCATCGAGGTCGAGAACCACGCCGCGCTTGCTGGTGTGGTAATGCCACCACCACAGGCTCCGGTCCGGCCCCGGCTCGTCGTCGAGGAACGGCGGATAGAGCCGCGCCGGATCGCCGCCGGGCGGCTCGACGAGGATGACGTCGGCGCCCATGTCGGCCAGCAGCTTGCCGGCGAAGGCGATGCGCTCGTTCGCCAGTTCGATGACGCGAACCCCCGCGAGCGCGCTCATATCGCCCCCTCCTCGCGCAGCTGGGCGACGTCCTGGGCCGAGAGGCCGAGCAGCCGGCCGAACACCGCCTCGTTGTGCTCGCCCAGGCACGGGGCGCCCCGCTCGATGCGCCAGGGCGTCTTCGACATCCGCACCGGTATGCCGTCCACGCGCACCTGGCCCATCGCCGTGTGCGTGACCGTCGGCCAACGACCCTCCGTGTCCGGGTCCTGGTCGATGCGCTCTTGCGGCGTCTGCACCGCCGAGCAGGGCACGCCCGCCTCGCGCAAGGTCCGCTGCACCGCGAACTTGTCCTGGCTCGCCGTCCAGCCGGACACCGCCGCATCCAGGGCGTCCTGGTTCGCCAGGCGCGCCGCCTGTGCGGCGAAGCCGGCCGTCCAGTCCGCTCCGATCGCCGAGCTCAGCCGCTCCCAGTCGGCGTCGTCCCGGCAGGCGATCGCCACCCACGCGTCGTCGCCGCGGCACGGGTAGATCCCGTGCGGCGCCATCGGCGGCGACAGGTCGCGGTTCGAGTGCGGCTGGCCCTGGCGACGGCCGGGACGGCCGTTCACCGTCCAGTCGAGCAGGGCCGGCCCGTGCAGGGTCAGCGCCGCCTCGGTGCAGGCCAGGTCCACCCATTGGCCCTCGCCGGTCCGCTTCTTGTGCAGCAGCGCCAGCAGGATGGCCATCGCCATGTAGTAGCCGCCCGTGTGGTCCATGTAGGAGTAGCCCCAGCCGGCCGGCGGCAGGTCGGGCAAGCCGGACGAAAACGTCAGCCCCGAGACGGCCTGGACGATCGGTCCCCAGGTCTTGAACGACTTGTAGGGGCCGGTATGGCCGAAGCCGCAGTTCGACACGTAGACGATGTCGGGCTTGATCGCCTTCAGCCGCTCGTAGCCGAACCCCCACCGCTCCAGCACGCCGACGGCGAAGTTCTCGGTGACGCAGTCCGACTGGCGGACGAGCTCGGTCAGCAGCTCCTTGCCGCGCTCCGTGCGCAGATTGATGGTGACGCCGAGCTTCTGGGTGTTGTGGTTGTTGAACCCGCCGCCGAACTCGATCCCGCGCCGCTCGTCGACGTAGGGACCGACGCCGCGCAGGATGTCCCAGCGCCCCTCGCGCACCGGATCCTCGATGCGGATCACCTCGGCGCCGAAGGCCGCCAGCCACCGCGTCGCCCCGGCGCCCGCCAGCTGGCCGCAGAAGTCGCAAACGCGAACTCCGGCCAACGCCTCCGCCGTCGCCGTCTCCACCCGCTTTTCCACCCGCGCGCCGCCTCCGTCCAAACCCAACCCCCGAACCGGACCACCCCCCGCCCGGAACCGCAAGCCCGTAACGGCGCGCTCGCGCCGCCGCGGGGCCCCAACCCACCGGCGTTTTTCGCTTGCACCGCCGTGGCTCGGTGAATCGCGCCAATTGCAGCTTGACGGCCAACGTTACCGATAACCGCCGATAACGCCGGTCCCCGCCCGCGCCACGGACACGCGGCCGCATGGCTCCACAGCCAGAAACTGTTGTTTTCAAGCCACAATATCCACGAAAACGACGTCAAAGACCCTGCCGGCGATCACGTTACCGGTAGAAATGGTAAGCTTCACCGCGACTTCAACCACCAGGCCCTGATTGAGAAGTTCTAATTCAACCCATAGTGTGGCTCCACGGTGGGGGATGCACGGCCGAATGGACGTCGACCAATTCATAGCCCGGTGGACGGCCCGCGAGGGCGGCGCCGAGCGGGCCAACTACCAGATGTTCCTGTCGGAGCTGTGCGATGTGCTCGGCGTCGCGCGACCCGATCCGGCCGGCGCTGAACGAGCACTCAACGACTATGTCTTCGAGCGCTCGGTTAGCCAGCGCGAGAGCGCTGGCGCGACCGCCCCGCGCCGCATCGACCTCTACAAGAAGGGCGCCTTCATCCTGGAGGCCAAGCAGTCGCGCATGCCGGGTGGGCGCAATGCATTGCCGGACCAGTTGGCGCTGTTCGCCGAAGAGCCTGAGCAGAATCCCAGCGGCTGGGACGCGATGATGCAGAACGCCCGCAAGCAAGCAGAGGGCTACGTGTTCCTGCTTGAGCCCGGCCAGCC
>DATJRL010000361.1:0-2561 GCA_035504785.1 Caulobacteraceae bacterium | reverse complement strand
TTTCGCGGCGGAGAGCGCTCCGTGCACGTCCAGGGAAACGGCGCGGCCGAGAAGGGAAAAGCGGGAGAGCGTGAGCGTCTTGCCCTGCCATCCGGCGGAGACGGAGAGGCGTGGTGTTGCACCAAGCAGGGGAAGAACGGGAGCCGGCGCGGCGCGCAGAACCAGGCTGGAGGCTGCGGTCAGGGTGAGGCCCGCATTGCGTTGGCTGGCCGACACCTTGACCGATGCGCTGCCTGAAACATCGAGCCCGGCGATGGCGGCGAATGGCGTGAGATCGGGAAGATCGATCGTCGCGGCAAGCGCCGGGGCGGTGGCGGTCTCGGCCTTCCCCGTCACCGCGATCAGGGGGTGGCGGAGGGTAAAGGACACCGGGCGGCCGGGCGCGTCGAGCTGCGCGCTGGCCTCGAGGACGAGCGGTGCCGTGGCCAGGAGGTCCGGTGCGGGGCCAGGCAGCGCGATGCCGCTGAGTTGGGCCGCGAGGCGGGCTTGGCCGCGACTGCCGGCCAGGCTTGCCTTGATCCCGGATATCTTCGCGCCGGCGGCGAAGAGGCCGGTCGCGTCGAGATGTCCGTCGAGCCTGGGTGTCGCGAAGGGACCGTCGAGGTGGGCATCGAGTGCGAGGCTCTGCCAGCCGATTCCGGGACGCGGCTGCATGGCCGGAGCGGTCGCGGACAGGGCGAGATGGGCGGAGCGGGAAGCAAGATCGATGCGGCCCGCCGCGCGGGCGATGAGCGGGCCCACGGTTGCCGCGAGTTCTGTTTTGATATCGGAACGAGGCCCCGCGAGGCTGGCGTCGAGGCGGATCGCCCCGGGCAGGGATAATCCCATGAGGCCGGCGAGAAGTCCGTTGGCTGGTTCTGCGAGATGGGCGGTGAGCGCCACATGGTCCGGAGCGAGCCTGGCATCGAGCCGATAGGTGCCGCCGCCGGCGAGCGGATGCGCCGCGAGGGTCAGCGAGGAGAGGCCGGCACCTGTGCGGGCGAGGGAGGCGATGAGGGCAAGATCGAGCGGGTGGCCGGCGAGCGCGGGGCCGATGGCGAGGCGTTGCACATCGAGGCTGCGCACGATGAGCGGGGCCGGGTTTGCAGGCGGTGCGGAGGACGACGCGGCGCTTTCTGCCTGTTCGGCAGGCAGGCGGATCAGGTGCGCTTCAGGGGCGGCGAGGCGGTCGACGAAGATGGTGCCGCCGAGGAGGCGAAGCGGACGCCAGTCGAGCACGACGTCGCGCGCCGTGAGCCAGGGCCCGGATGCATCGGAGAGCACAAGCCGTTGGGCGCGGATCTGTCCGGGCAGGAAGCCGGACAATCCTGTGACGTGCACGGTACCGCCGGTGAAGCGGGGCACGAGGGTCGCGACGAGCGCGCGGCCGGGGCCGGTGTTGGCGCCGAGCAGCAGGAGGACGAGCAGGAGCAGGAGGGCGCCGAGCAGCGTGCCTGCGGCGATGGCGATCCGCTTCAGCAGGTGGCGCATCAGAAGGGCGCGCATCAGAAGGCCTGGCCCAGCCCGATATAGAGTTCGAACGAGTCCCCACCCGGTTCGCGATTGAGGGGAACCGCGACGTCGAGCCGGATTGGCCCGATCGGCGTGTAGTAGCGGAGCCCGCCGCCGGCGCCGAAACGGACGGTGCCGGAGAACGGATCGTCGTTGGTCGAGACCTGCCCGGCATCGAGGAAGGTTGCGAAACCCCAGTTGGCGAAGACGCGCTGGCGCAGTTCGACGGTGGCGGCGGAGACCGCGGTGCCGCCGGTGGGCGTGCCGTTCGGGAATTGCGGACCGAGGGTGAGAAACTTGTAGCCGCGCACGGTGCCGCTGCCGCCGGCATAGAGGCGCTTGTCCGCGGGGATGTTCGCGAGGCTGGTGCCGATCGCGGCGCCGACGAGGCCGCGCAGCGCGAGGATGCTGCGGCCGGGCTTCTCCCCGGCGAAGCTGGAAAAATCGAGATAGGTGGAGGCGGAGTGGTTGGCGAGGAGGAACTGGGAGGTCGGCGGGCCGAAGGAGGCCGTCGGTGTCAACTGAAGGTTGGAACGGAAGCCGTCGGTCGGGTCGAGCAGGCTGTTCGTGTTGTCATAGGCGAGGCGCAAGGGCAGTCCGATCACCGTGAAGTTGTTGGTGATGTTGTTCTGGGTGACCCGCTCGCGCTCCGCGGCGAGCCCGAGGCTTGCCGTCAGGTGCGGCAAAATGGGGCGCGAGAGCGCGATTCCGGCGGTGACCGCGGTGCGGTCGTACGGGTCCAGGTTCTCGTCGATCGTGCCGATTGTTGCGATGAGGGACTGATTGAGGGCGAGAAAGTCGGGCTTGGTGAAGGTTGCGTTCACCTCGTAGCCGGGGCTGGTGATCGCGGTGCCGCCGAGCTGGGTGGCGGCTGAAAGCTTCAGGTCCTCGGCATTGCCGAACAGGTTGCGATCCTCCCAGGAGGCACTGAGCCCGACGCCGAGATCGGTGGAATAGGAGGCGCCGAGGCTGACCACGTGCAGCTTCCTCTCGCCGAGGAGAACGGTGACGGGAAGACGGCCTTCGGCGTCGGTCGTCGTGGCGGGCTGGATGCTGACCGATGAGAATAT
>DATJRL010000360.1:0-5898 GCA_035504785.1 Caulobacteraceae bacterium | reverse complement strand
CCGAGGCGCTCCAGGATCGGGCGGCTGGTTTCGCGGGCGTCGACGGTGAGGAACCGATGGCCGCGGCGGCGGGCCTCGTCCGCGCGGGCGGCGACCAGGGCGCGGTAGGCGCCGCGGCCCCGATAGTCCGGGACGGCGCCGCCGCTGTAGAGACCGGCGAAAGCGCGGCTGGACGGTAGTTGGAGCCCACCTGACGCCACGGGCCGACCTTCCGCGTAGGCGACGAAATAAGCGAGCCCGGGATCGTCGACGGTCGTCGCTAGTTCCTCGACGCTCTGCCTCGCCGGGCGGTTGTTGGCGGCGGCGTTGACTGCGAGGAAATCGGCGAAGCCCGCGCGATCGCTCACCTCGCGGACAATCAGACCCGCGACCGGATCAACCGGCGGCATGCCCTCGTCCATGTCGAAGACGACGAAGGTCTCAACCTCTTGTCCGGTCCAGCCGGCGTCGGCGAGTGCGGCGCCCAGGCCCGGCGGGCCGTCGTGGCTGTATACCTTCCACTCGACCTCGCGGCCGGCGAAGAACGCCGCTTCCCGCGCCGCGATCTCGGCCGCGCGTTCCGGCCCGAACGCCCACCAGCCGATGAAGTTGTAGGCGCCGACGGTCCGCAGCACGCCGTCGGCCCAGACTCGCTCGACGCCCACCTCCGCCGGCGGGTCGGCGCGGATCTCGGCGTCGTAGCGGGCGAGGATCGCGGCGACGTCCACCTGTCAGTCCATCAGCTTCTGCAGGAAGTAGGTGAACTCCAGCGCCACCCGCTCGGCCCGCTCCTGCAGGTTGGCGGAGGCCGAGTGGCCGCCGTTGGTGTTCTCGAAGAACTGAAACGGCAGGCCCATCGCCTGCATCTTCGCCGCCATTTTGCGGGCGTGGACCGGCGTGACCCGATCGTCCGAGGTGGCGGTGACAAAGAACGGCTCCGGATAGGCGACGCCCGCCTTCAGATTCTGGTAGGGCGAGGTCTTTTCCCAGAAGGCGCGCTCGGCGGGTACGCCGGGGCTGCCATACTCGCCAACCCAGGAGGCGCCGGCGCCGATCTTCTCAATACGGATCATATCCAGCAGCGGCACCTCGATATCGACGGCGCGCCACAGCTCCGGGTGCTGGATGAACTCGACGCCCATCAGGAGGCCGCCGTTGGAGCCGCCCTGGATGCCGAGCCGTCGCGGCGAGGTGATCTTCCGCGCGATGAGGTCCTTCGCCACCGCCGCGAAGTCGTCGTAGACCAGCTGCCGATGGGTCTTCAGCCCCGCCTCGTGCCAGGCCGGCCCGAACTCGCCGCCGCCGCGGATGTTGGCCAGCACCCACACCCCGCCGCGCTCCAGCCACAGCTTGCCGATCGCCCCGGAGTAGGACGGCAGCATGGAGACCTGGAAGCCGCCGTAGGCGTAGAGGATGGTCGGGTTCGATCCGTCGAGCTTCATGCCCTTCGGATGCACCACGAAGTAGGGGATTCGCGTTCCGTCCGAGGACGCAGCTTCGAACTGTTCGACCTCGTCGCGGGAAGCGTCGAAGCGGGCAGGGAGCCGCTTGACCAGCGCGCGGGTCCCGGCCGCCGCGTCCGCCTGCCACAGATGGGTCGGTTCGAGGAAGTTTTCGACCGCGTAGTAGACGCGATCGTCGACCTCGCTGGCGGTGTCGACGCCCACCGACGAATTCGCCGCCGTCGGCAGGCTCACCGAACTCCAGGCCGCGGCGCCCGGCGTGAACACCACCAGGCTGCCGCGGACGTTGTCATAGATCGCCGCGATCAGTCGGTGAGCGGTGACCGCGACCTGCTCGACCGACTGGCGCGGGCCGGGCGAGAAAACCAGATGCTCCGGCGAGGGCGCCGGCGGCGTCTTGGCTTGGTCCGCCAGTTCACCTGGCCGATAGGCGAGCAGGTCGCCGGCCTTGTAGCCGCGCCAGTCCTCCAGCGTCGTGAACACCAGCCGCCCGGCCAGAAGCCCATGCAGGTTGACCTTCGACGGCAGGTCAAGGCGCGCCATGCCCTTGTCCGTGAGCTGATAGGTCTCGGAGTGGAAGAAGTCCGTGGCGCGAACGATCAGCACGACCCGATCGCCGTCGCCGTCGTGCAGCACGGCCGGGCCGACGGACACGTCGTCCGGCTTGCCGCGGAACACTTCGACCGCCCGGTCGAGACCCTGGCCGCGCTTCAGGGTCTTGACGATGAACGGATAGCTCGACGCCGTCATCGTGCCCGGACCCCAGTCGCGTGAAAGGATCAGGGTGTCGTCGTCCAGCCAGTCGACGTCCTGCTTGCTCTTCGGCAGCACGAAGCCGCCGTCGACGAAACTCTTGGCGTCGAGGTCGAACTCGCGGACCGTCTTGGCGTCCTCGCCGCCGTCCGAGAGATAGACCAGGCAGCGCTTGTCGTACGGCGGCGGGCAGTTGGCGCCGCCCCAGACCCAGTTGGCCTTTTCGTCCGCCGACAGCTTGTCGAGGTCGATCACCGTCTCCCAGGCCGGCGCCGTGGTGGCGTAGCTCTCGGGCGACGTGCGCCGCCAGACGCCCCGGACGTTGGCCGGGTCCTGCCAGAAGTTGAACACCGCATGGCCGATCAGGTCGGGCGACGGGATTCGGTCGGCGGCGTTGACGATGGTCAGCGCCTCCTGGTGCAGGGTCTCGTAGCGCGGATCGCCCTTCAGCCGCGGCAGCGACCGGGCGTTCTCCCTTTCGACCCAGGCCAGCGCCTTTTCGCCGTGGACGTCCTCCAGCCAGAGGTACGGATCGTCGGACGAAGCGATGTCGGACGCCGCCGGCGTCGTCGTGGTGGAAGGGGTCACGGGCGGGGTCTCCGCTAAGGTCGGGGAGGCTAGGACCATGGCCAGAGCCGCCAGCAACGCGAACGAACTGCGACGCATGCGGCGATGGATGCCTCTCCCTGAGGGTGCGAGTCCAGCCGCGAGCCGCTATATCGGCGGTCCATGAGCCGTCCGTTCCTGAAAATGAACGGGCTCGGCAACGATTTCGTCGTCGTCGAGGCCCGTTCCCAGCCCTTCGCGCCCAGCGAAGCGGAGGCGCGCGCCATCGCCAGCCGCGACGGCGGGATCGGCTGCGACCAATTGATCGCCATCGAGGCGTCGCCGAGGGCGGACGCCTTCATGCGCATCTGGAACGCCGACGGCGGTCAGGTGGAGCACTGCGGCAACGCGGCGCGCTGTGTGGGCTGGCTGTTGATGGAAGCCGCCGGGCGCGACGCCGCCCGTCTCGATACGCCGTCGGGCGTGCTGGACGTGAGCCGGGCCGGGGCGAAGCAGGTGACCATCGACATGGGCCCGCCGCGCCTCGACTGGCGCGACATCCCGCTCGCCGAGCCGATGGATACCCGCGGCATCGAGCTGCAGGTCGGACCGATCGACGCGCCCCTGCTGCACACGCCCGGCTGTGTCTCCATGGGCAATCCGCACGTGGTGTTCTTCGTCCCCGACGCCGAGACCGCTCCGGTGCGCGAGGTGGGCTCGATGATCGAGCATCATCGCCTGTTCCCGGAACGGGTGAACGTCGGCTTCTGCCAGGTGAAGACGCGCGACCGGCTGCGCCTCAGGGTCTGGGAGCGCGGCGCGGGGCTCACCCGGGCCTGCGGCACCGGCGCCTGCGCGGCGCTGGTGGCCGCGCATCGCCGCGCGCTCTGCAATCGGCTGGCGACGGTGGAGATGGATGGCGGCGACCTCGTCGTCGAGTGGCGCAAGGCCGACGACCACGTGCTGATGACCGGACCCGTGGCGGTGGAATTCACCGGGACGCTGCCGTGAGCCTCCACCCCGCCATCGCGCCCGACCGCGTCGCCGTGATCACCGGCGGCGCCAGCGGCATCGGTTTGGCGGCGGCCAAGCGCCTCGCGGCCGAGGACATGACCGTCGTCATCGCCGACGCCAATCATGAGACCCTGGCGGAGGCGCGGGGCGAGCTGGAAGCGGCCGGGGCGAAGGTGGAAGCCAGCCGGACCGACGTCTCGCGCTTCGACGAGCTTCAGGCCCTGGCCGAGCAGGCGCGCAGGCTTGGCGACGTCACGGTGCTGATGAACAACGCCGGCGTCGGCGGGGGCGGCGGCGCGATCGAGAACCCGGATGGCTGGCGGCGGGTGATCGAGACCAACCTGTTCGGCGTGATCAACGGCTGCCAAGCCTTCGCGCAAGCCATGATCGACGCCAACTGCCCGGCCGCGATCATCAACACCGGCTCCAAGCAGGGCATCACGACGCCGCCGGGCGACACCGCCTACAATGTCTCCAAGGCCGGCATCAAGGTGCTGACCGAGGGACTGCAGCACACGCTGCGCAACATCGCGGGCTGCCAGGTGACGGCCCACCTGCTGGTCCCCGGCTTCACCTTCACCGGCATGACCCGCCGGCGCGTGACCGAGAAGCCGCCGGGCGCCTGGACGCCCGAGCAGGTGGCCGACTTCATGCTGGAACGGATGAGCGCCGGCGATTTCTACATCATCTGCCCCGACAACGACGTCACTCGCCCGATCGACAACGCGCGGATGACCTGGGCCATGCAGGACCTCACCCAGAACCGCCCGCCCCTCTCCCGCTGGCACCCCGACTACGAACACGCCTTCGCCGAGTTCCTCGCGAAGGAGACCGGCGGTGGTTGACTCGATCCTGCTCCCCTCCCCCTTGAGGGGAGGGGCTGGGGGCGGGGGTCTGCCAGACCGCCGCTCCGACCTCTCGGCTAATCACGCTGAGAGCGACTGCCCCGCAGAGCCCCCCACCCCTGACCCCTCCCCTCAAGGGGGAGGGGACGTGGATATTGTCACCTTCGGCTGCCGGCTCAATGCCTACGAATCCGACGCGATCCGGGCGCGGGCGGCGGCGGACGGGGTCGTGGATGCCGTGGTGTTCAACACCTGCGCGGTGACCGGCGAAGCCGTGCGCCAGGCGCGGCAGGCGATCCGCAAGGCGCGTCGCGAGCGGCCTGGGGCGAAGCTGGTGGTGACCGGCTGCGCGGCGCAGATCGATCCCGCCAGCTTCGCCGGCATGCCCGAAGTCGATCTCGTGCTGGGCAATGCCGACAAGGCCGCGCCGGGGGCGCTGCTGCGAACCGGCTCGCAGGTAGGCGACATCTTCGCGGCTCAACTCCCCTCCCCCTTGAGGGGAGGGGCCGGGGGTGGGGGTTTGCTTCCGGTCAGCGCACCAACGATCGCGGACTCGCCTGGCTTAGCGGCGCGGCGGATACAGCCCCCCACCCCTAACCCCTCCCCTCAGGTGGGAGGGGAACGCGCCCGGGCCTATGTCGAGATCCAGAACGGCTGCGACCATCGCTGCACCTTCTGCATCATCCCGTTCGGGCGGGGGAATTCGCGTTCGATCCCGGCGCGCCGGGTGGTGGACGAGGTGCGGGCGCTGACGGTGGCGGGGTTCGCCGAGGTGGTGCTCACCGGCGTCGACCTGACCAGTTGGGGCGGCGACCTGCAGGACCGGCCGCGGCTGGGCGACCTGGTGCGTCGGATCCTGGCCGAGGTTCCCGAGCTGCCGCGGCTCCGGCTCTCGTCCATCGACGCGGCCGAGATCGACGAGGCGCTGCTGGCCTGCCTCGCCACCGAGCCGCGGCTCGCGCCCCACCTGCATCTGTCGCTTCAGTCCGGCGACGACCTGATCCTCAAGCGGATGAAGCGCCGGCATTCCTCCGCCGACGCCCTGGCGCTCATCGCCGAGGTGCGCGCGGCGCGGCCGGACGTGGCCTTCGGCGCTGACTTCATCGCCGGCTTCCCGACGGAGAGCGAGACGGCGGCGGAGAACACGGTGGCGTTCGTCGAGCGGGCCGACCTCGCCTACCTGCACGTCTTCCCCTACAGTCCGCGCCCGGGAACGCCGGCCGCGCGGATGCCGCAGGTGGCGCGCGAGGTGGTGAGGGCGCGGGCGGCGCGGCTGCGGACGGCGGGCGAGGCGGCGC
>DATJRL010000359.1:0-8808 GCA_035504785.1 Caulobacteraceae bacterium | reverse complement strand
GGCCTGGCGATGCGCGCCGAGCAGGCGGCCAAGGCGCTGACGGCGCTGGGCGTGCGGCCTGGCGACCGCATCACCTCGCTGGCCTGGAACACCTCGCGGCACCTGGAGCTGTTCTTCGCCGCGCCTGGCCTGGGCGTGGTGCTGCACACCGCCAATCCGCGCCTGTTCGACGAGCAGATCGTCTACACGATCAACCACGCCGAAAGCCGGGTGCTGCTGTTCGAGAAGAACCTCGCGGCGCTGGTCGAGCGCATCGCCCCGCGGCTCAAGACCGTCGAGCACTATGTGCTGATGGCGAGCGAGGACGCCTGCCAGCCCGGCGCGGTCGGCGCCCACTGTTACGAAACCCTGCTGGCCGCGCAGGCGCCCAGACTCGAATGGCCCAGCTTCGACGAGAACGCCGCCGCGGTGCTCTGCTACACCTCGGGCACCACGGGCGACCCGAAGGGCGTGCTCTACTCGCACCGCGCCGTGGTGCTGCACGCCATGGGCGCCGGGCTTGCCAGCGCCTTCGGCTTCACGCCCTTCGACGTCGTGATGCCCTGCTCGTCGCTCTACCACGCCACCGCCTGGGGCTTGCCGTTCGTGGCCCCGATCTGCGGCTCGAAGCTGGTGCTGCCTGGCGATAGGATGGACGGGGCGTCGCTCCACGCGCTGATCGAGAGCGAGGGCGTCACGTTCTCCGGCGGCGTGCCCACCATCTGGACCATGTACCTCGCCTGGCTCGACCAGCACGGCAAGGCGCCCGAGACGCTGAAGCGGGTGGTGATCGGCGGCTCGGCCGTGCCGCGGGCGATGGCCGAGACCTTCAAGCGTCGCTACGACGTCGACGTGCTGCAGATCTGGGGCATGACCGAGACCTGCCCGCTGGGCGTCGTCGCCACGCCCACCCCAGCGCTGACGGCCCGCGGCGAGGACGCCGCCCAGGAGGTGATCTGGACGCGACAGGGTCGGCTGCAGTTCGGCATCGAGCTGCGCTGCGTCGACGCCGCCGGCGTGGAAGTCCGGCGAGACGGCCAGACCTCCGGCGGGCTGCAGGTGCGTGGTCCCTGGGTCGTGCAGCGCTATTACCGCCAGGACGCCGATGCCGTGGGCGATGGCGGCTGGTTCGACACCGGCGATATATCCACCCTCGACGCCGAGGGCTTCATGCGCATCACCGACCGCGCCAAGGACGTGATCAAGTCCGGTGGCGAGTGGATCAGCTCCATCGACCTGGAGAACATCGCGGTCGCCTGCCCCGGCGTGAAGGTCGCCGCGGTCGTCGGTGTGCCGCACCCGAAGTGGGAGGAGCGCCCGCTGCTGGTGATCGAGGCTCACGAGGGCGCCGCCGTCACACGCGAAACGGTGCTCGAGCACTTGGAGCCGCGCGTGGCCAAGTGGTGGCTGCCGGACGACGTGATCTTCGCCCCGGTCCCGCTCACCGCCACCGGCAAGATCGACAAGAAGGTGCTGCGCGATGCGTACCGGGACCATCTGCTGGAATCGGCGGGAGGCTGAGGCCCCGTGGAGAAGGACGCCGGCCTGACGAGGCGCATGTTCCCTTCCCCCTCGCGGGGAGGGGTCAGGGGTGGGGCCGCGAACTCGTCGTTCGTGGTTGGGCGCGCCCAAGCGCCAACCGGGCAAGCAACGCGCGCATGCCCCCACCCCCAACCCCTGCCCGCAAAGGCGAGGGGAGTCCGGCAATGATCTCGCTCATCGTCAACGCGGGCGAGGACCACAAGACGCTGTCGCGGCTCTTGACCGCGCTGGTGCCGGCCGCGGCGGAGGGGCTGATCCGGGAGGTGGCGGTGCTGGGCGCGCTCGGGCGCAGCGCCGATGTCGCCGACGACGCGGGCGCCGATCTCTACGAGGCCGGCGCCTTCGCCGAGGCGCTGGAGCGGACGCGCGGGCCATGGGTCGCAGGCTTGCCGATGGCCGCGAGCTTCGCGCCCGCCTGGATCGAGATCCTCTCCGCGCACTTGGCGCGCGAGCCGGCCGAGCCGGCTCGGCTGGTCAGCGCCCGAGCCTGGCCGCCGTTGCCTGGAGGGCCTGAAGGCTGGCTGGTTCCGAAGGCGCAGGCGCCCTCAGCCGCCACGGCTGAGGAGGATCTCCAGCGCCTGGCGCGGCGCAGCGGCGGTCGTCTGCGGATTCTGAGCCGGAGCTGAGGCGTCGAGGCGCGCGTCGATGGTCGGCAAATCCGAGGCGACGGCGTCGAGCGTGCGGGTCGGCGCCCCGAACTGGCGCCGGTAGGTCCAGTACGCCGCCATCACCTTCTTCACGTAGGCCCGGGTCTCGGCATAGGGCAGGCTCTCGATCACCAGCAGGGTGTCGGCGTCGGGGCCGAGCATCGCCTCGGTGCGGGCGACGGTGGCGGGGCCGCCGTTGTAGCCGGCGACGGTTCGCAGGATGTCGTGTCCGGTCGCCTGGTCCTCGAGCTGGTTCAGGTAAGCTTGGCCGAGCGCCATGTTCTTGCCCGTGTCGAAGAGGCTGATCGGATCGCTGGTCAGGGTCGGATCGCCCGCGACGCTCGCGGCGGAGGTCGGCATCAGCTGCATCAACCCCACCGCCCCGACGGGCGAGACGGCGATCGAGTTGAACCGGCTCTCCTGCCAGATCACCGCGTAGACCAACGCCTTGTCGGCCGTGAAGCCGCCGGCCGGACTGAGCGACGGCGTCGGGTAGGTGGATGAAGATCCCGCGTCGGCGACGGCGCTATGAAGCACGATCTCGCCGGTGCGGCCCGACGCGGGCTCGGATGTCGCGTCGAGCTCGTACATGAGCCCCATCCAAAGCGCCCGCGTTCCGTCGTCGGCGGCCTCGGCGTAGCCGGCCCGCAGCTCGGCCCGGGCGTCGACACTGCGGCCGAGCTGGCTCAGGGCGACCGCGCGTCGGGCGCGCGGCTCAATGCGGATCAGACGGTCCAGCGCGGTTTCTCCGCTCGCGGGGGCGTTGCTGACGCTCGTCGGCGGCGGGACCTGGCCGGAAGTGGCGGCGTCGATCAGACGGCCGAGCGGATCGTCGGCCAGCTCCAGCTTGCGCTGCGCGATCATGCCGTAGAATGCGCCCGGCGAGCCGGCGGCGATCTTCAGGAAAGCGTTGGCGCGCTCGGGCATCCCGGCGGCGACGGCCGCGCGCGCGGCCCAGTAGCCCCCGGCGGCGCGGGTGGCGTTGTCCTCGGCCGGATTGGCGGCGAGGGTCTCGAACGAGACCAGGGCGTCGGGATAGTCGCCGAGGCGATAGGCGGCGAGCCCCGCGATCCAGGCGTCGCCACTGGCGCGGGCGAGGTCGAGACCGCGTCGCACATCGCCGTTGTAGAACGCTTCGCGAGCGGCGCGGGACTGAGGCGCGGGCGCGGCGCGGAAGCCGCCATCGACCACTGTCTCGACCGGCGGAGCGACCAGCTCCGGCGGAGGGGCGTCGGCGGGCTTGCGCTTCACCGCCAGCTCATAGACGCGGCCGGCGCCTGGGCGATCGCCGTAGGCCCTCAGCCAGCTGGCCAGCTCGTCGTAGCTGGCGGTGCGGGCCTTGGCCTGGGTCAGCTCGACGTACTGCACGTCGCCGGCCAGGCAGTTGTCGGAGACCTGGGCCAGGCTGGCGTCGGCGCCGGCGACGTCGCCGCGCTCGGCGGCGCTGAAGGCGGCCGCATAGAGCGCCGCGTCGTGGGCGCTGAGCGCCGGAGGCGGAGCCGCTAAGGCGATCCCTGGCAGGGCGGTGAGGCTGAAGGCGAGTATTCCTCGGATCAGTCGCATACGCACTCCTCGCGCCAGAACCGAATCTGGTGGATGTCCGTGATACTCAGGGAAACTTAACGTTACGTAGGTCGTTCCGATCGATCAAGACGCTCCGTGAGCGTCAGAAGGTCGTCCCAGGCTTTCTTCTTCGCCGCCGGCTGACGCAGCAGGAAGGCCGGGTGCAGGGTCGGCAGGGCGGGCATTTCCAGGCGCCCGTCCGCGGAGCGCCACTCGAACCAACGGCCGTGCAGGGACAGGATCCCCTCCGCGCGGTTCAGCATGTGCTTGGCAGACGCGCCGCCGACGAGCAGCAGGATTTTCGGCGCCACCAGCTCGATCGCCCGCTCCACGAACGGCGCGCAGGCCGCCTGTTCGGCCGGGGTTGGCGTCCGGTTGCCGGGCGGGCGCCAGAACACGGTATTGGTGATGAAGACGCGGTCGGTCAGGCCGGCCGCCGCCAACATCTTGTCCAGCAGCTTGCCGGCGCGGCCGACGAACGGCGCGCCTTGGGCGTCCTCCTCCGCGCCCGGACCTTCGCCGATCACCATCACCGCCGCGTCGGCCACGCCGCGCGAGAATACCGCCTGCCGCGCGCCCTGAACCTTCAGCGCGCAACCCTCGAACGCTGCGATCGCCTCGGCGAGCGCGGCGAGGTCGGCGGCCGCCGCGGCCATGGCTCGCGCCGTCTCGACGGCTCGAGCGTCGACGCCTTGGACGGTCGGAGCGGTTCTGGCGATGGCTGGCGTCGCAGCGGGGAGCCTCGCGACCGGCTTCGGCTTCAGCGCCTCGAGGCCGGCGGCCATGCGGTCCTGCGGCTCATCCGCCAGGGCCACGTCGACTCCCGCGTCGGCCCAGAAGGCCAGCAGGCTTTCGACGGCGCGGAGGTCGGCGGGCATGGCCAGGGCATAGCACGTTCGCGCGGCGACCGGCGATGCGGCGCGCGGCGGCGACTGGTGTTGCGCCTCTCGGGCTGCTAGCTACATGCCCGCGATCCGGCATTGGGGGACGCATGCTGGCCCAGATCAATGCGCCGACGCGCGAAGTCCGCACGATCATCGCGGACAGCCATCGCTGGGACGGCTATCGGCCCCGTCCCGACGACGTGCTCGTCGCCACCTATCCCAAATGCGGAACGACCTGGACGCAGCGGATCGTTTCGTTGCTCATCAATCAGTCTCCCGCGCCGCGCGACATCATGGGTGAGGCGCCCTGGGTCGACTCGACGCTGTTCGGACCCGTGGCCGAGATGCTGGCGTCGCTGGAGGCGCAACCGCAGCGCCGCTCGGCCAAGACCCATCTTCCCCTCGACGCCCTGCCGGTCTTCGAGGGGATGAAGGTGATCCATACTGTGCGTGACGGCCGGGACGCCTGCGTCTCGATGCACAATCACATGTTGGGCATGCGCCAGGAGTTCATGATGCAGGCGGCCGCGACCGCGCCTCCAGAATTGCTCGCCGGCGGTCCGCCTCCGCCGACGCCGGAGGACCCGCGGGACTGGTATCTGCAATGGATGACCCAGGCGGAGGGCGACCCGTCGTCCGGGAGCGCGCAAGGTTTGCCCTACTGCGAGTTCGAGCTCACCTATTGGAAGCGGCGCAGGGAGCCGTGGCTGCTGTTCGTGCACTACAATGACTTGAAGGCCGATCTGGCCGGCGAGATGCGTCGAATCTCGGACTTCCTCGACATCGACACGCCGGAGAGCTTGCTGCCGAAGCTTGTTGAGGCGGCGACGTTCGAAGGGATGAAGCGCGACGGCGAGGCGCTGCTGCCGAAAATACGCGAGGCCTTCGACAACGGCTCCGAGCGGTTCATCAACAAGGGCACGAACGGCCGCTGGAAGGACTTCCTGACGTCAGCCGACCTCGCCCGCTACGACGCGCTCATTCGCTCCAAACTGTCGCCGGACATGGCGCGATGGCTCGAGCACGGCCGTCTTGTCGCCGGGGATCCCCGGACCCTGGGTGAAGGGGCCGCCGCCTAATCCCTTGACCGGCCCGCCGACCGCTTCGATTAAAGCCGGCGGACAGCAACTGGACGGGGAGACGATGACCGACGACGTCGAACGCGAGGCGATGGACTACGACGTGGTCATCGTCGGCGCTGGCCCGGCCGGGCTATCGGCCGCGATCCGGCTGAAGCAGCTGGCGGCCGTCGCCGGCTCCGAGGTGAGCGTCGCGGTGCTGGAAAAAGGCTCCGAAGTCGGCGCCCATATCCTCTCCGGCGCTGTGATCGATCCCAAGGGCATCGCCGAACTCTTCCCTGACTGGAAGGAGAAGGGCGCGCCGCTGGAGACGCCGGTCAAGAAGGACCGATTCATGCTGCTCGGTCCCGGCGGCGACATCACCATCCCGATGTTCGCCTTCCCGCCGTTGATGCACAACCACGGGGCCTACATCGCCTCGCTGGGCAACGTCTGCCGCTGGCTGGCCGCCGAAGCCGAGGCGCTGGGCGTCGAAATCTATCCGGGCATGGCCGCCTCGGACCTCACCTACCGCGAGGACGGGTCGGTGAAGGGCGTCGTGGTCGGCGTCGTCGGCATCGGCAAGAACGGCCAGCACAAGGCCGACTACCAGCCGGGCATGGAGCTGAACGGCAAGTACGTGCTCATTGGCGAGGGCGTCCGCGGCTCGCTGGCGAAGGTCATCCAAGCCAAGTACGGCCTGACCGACGGCCGCGAGCCGCAGAAGTTCGGTATCGGCCTCAAGGAGTTGTGGCAGGTTCCGGACGACGTGTTCGAGCCGGGGCTCGTCCAGCACACCACCGGCTGGCCGCTCGACGACGCCACTGGCGGCGGCAGCTTCATGTACCACTTCGGCGACCACTACGTGTCGCTGGGGCTCGTGGTGCACCTCAACTACAAGAACCCCTGGCTCTCGCCGTTCGACGAGTTCCAGCGCCTGAAGCACCATCCGGCGATCAGCCGCTATCTGCAGGGCGGCAAGCGCATCGCCTACGGCGCGCGCGCGATCACCGAGGGCGGCTGGCAATCGATCCCGAAGCTCGCTTTTCCGGGCGGGGCGCTGATCGGCTGCTCGGCCGGGTTCGTGAACGTGCCGCGCATCAAGGGCAGCCACAATGCCATGAAGACCGGCATGCTCGCCGCCGAAGCCGCGTTCGCGGCCATCGGCGCCGGCCGGGAAGGGGACACGCTTACCGAGTACGAGACCGCCTTCGCGGCCTCCTGGGTGGCCAAGGAGCTGAAGCTGGTCCGCAACGCCAAGCCGCTCTGGTCGCGCTTCGGCACGCTGATCGGATCCGGCCTCGCCGTCGCCGAGCTCTGGTGCACGAGCCTGCTGGGCGGCTGGTCGCCATGGGGCACGCTGAAGCACGGCAAGACCGACGCCGCCTCGACCGGTCTCGCCTCGGACTACAAGCCGATCGTCTATCCGAAGCCGGATGGGGTGCTGAGCTTCGACAAGCTCTCCTCGGTCTTCCTCTCCTCGACCAACCACGAGGAAGACCAGCCGGCGCACCTGCGGTTGAACGATCCGTCGATCCCGATCGGTGTGAACCTGCCGCGCTTCGGCGAGCCGGCGAGGCTCTACTGTCCAGCTGGCGTCTACGAAGTACTGTACGACGACAAGGGTGGCAATCCGAGGTTCCAGATCAACGCCCAGAACTGCGTCCACTGCAAAACCTGCGACATCAAGGACCCGTCGCAAAACATCACCTGGACGACCCCCGAGGGCGGCGGCGGTCCGAACTACCCGAACATGTGAGGTCCTCGCTCCTCCCCCGAGCGAAGCGCCGCGGGGGAAGGGACCATGCGAAGCATGACGGAGCGGGCGACCGCCTACGGGCGGGGACGTGGAGATTACGCTTTCAGCGGCGTGTGGATCGGCGGCTCGGCGAGGACACCGCCTTCCAGGCGGATTTCCACGACATCGCCGTTGCCGATGAAGCGCGGCAGTGAGAGGTTCGGATCCAGCCGCCGCAGCAGCGCCTGGATGGCGTAGCCGTGGCTGACCATGACCAACGGCCCGGCGTGGTCCTCCAGCGCGTGGCTCAGCGCCTCCCAGAACCTTTCGCCGACGACCGCCAGACTCTCACCGCCGTGCAAGCTGGCGTCCAGCTCCTTCGCGCCGCGCTCGGCCATGTGCTTGCCGACGTCCGCGTAGGGCAAGTCTTCCATCCAGCCGAGCTCGCCTTCGCGGATGCGGTGGTCCTCGACGTGCTCCCAGCCGCAGGCCGCTCCAATCGCTCGCGCCGTGGCGATAGCCCGCGCCTGGCTGCTGGCGACGAGGCGAACGTCGTCAAAGCCCAGGCCGGCGACGAGCGCCGCCACGGCCCTGGCCTGGGCGTGGCCCTCCTCGCTCAGCGGCGAGTCGCCTTTTCCCTCGATGCGGCCCTCGGCGTTGGCTTGCGACTGACAGTGGCGGACGAGGAGAACGCGGCGCATGATCGCATCTTCTGCGGGCGTGAGGGGCCAGGCGCAAGAGGATCGCCTTGCCGGCGCCACGGGAACGCGCCAAAGGCTGGCCACGATGATGCGCCGCAAGATTCTCGTTTCGACAGCTCTGTCCCTGGCGCTCGGCGCCTGCGCCACCCGAGCGCCGCCGCCGAGCGCCCTCGTGGGCGCCCAACCCGCGCCGCCAACCGCGGCGCCCGATGCTTCGCCCTATGGCCTGTTCCTGGCCGGTCGCGCCGCCCGCGACGAGGGCAGATTCGCCGACGCGGCCACCTACTTCGCTCGTGCTTCCGAGGGTGATGGCGGGCCGACGTTCCTGAAGGCCGACGCTTTCCACGCCGCGCTGGAATCCGGCGATGTGGTCGCCGCCGCGTCCCTGGTTCCGAGCGGCGCGGACGCCGCGCCCGAGGATGTGGCCCTGGGCGCGCTGGTCGATGGCGTGGAGAGCCTCGCCGAGGGCAAGGACAAGGCGGCCTACGCCACGCTCTCCGGCCCCGCGCAGGACTATCCCTTCAAGGTCGCCGCGCTGCTGCTGGCGCCGTACGCCGCGGCGGGCGCCGGCGATTCCGCCGACGTCGTATCGCGTCCTCAACTCGGGGGCGACCCGATCGCCCAGTTCATCGGCGACCTCGACCAGACCGAACTCTACGAGCGGACCGGGCGAGCGAAGGACGCCGACGCGGGCTA
>DATJRL010000358.1:0-10659 GCA_035504785.1 Caulobacteraceae bacterium | reverse complement strand
CGGGCGGGCGGTCGATCCGGCTCGCCGGTGATGGCCCTGAGGCCCCCCATCGCTTCGCCGATCAGGCCGTAGCCGGCCCGCGAGGCGTAGGGGCCGGTCTGACCGAAGCCGGAGACGCGGGCCATGATCAGGCGCGGATTGTCGGCCGCTAGGCTGTCGTAGGAGAGCCCCCACTTTTCCATCGTCCCGGGCCGGAAGTTCTCGACCAGGATGTCGGCCTTGCCGATCAGCTCGCGGGCGATCTGCTGACCCTCGGGGCTGCGTAGATTCAGCGTCACCGACTTCTTGCCGCGCCCGATCACCGGCCACCAGGGCGACTGGCCCTTGGGCAGGCTGCGGCCCCACTGACGCATCGGGTCGCCGGTTCCCGGGTCCTCGATCTTGATCACCTCGGCGCCGAAGTCGGCCAGGATCTGGCCGCAGAACGGGCCGGCGATCAGGGTGCCGAGCTCCACCACCACCAGGTCGGTCAGCGGGCCCTGGCCCATGCGTCGTCCTCCGCGCCTGCTCAAGTCGCTGCTTGGAGCCGGGCGACAGCGCGGCTGTCAATGCGCAATGGCGTCCGCTTGGCCCAGGCGCTCGCCAAGCCGCGGCGTCTTGGTTATGCCTTCGATCATGACCGACTACGTCTTCGCCCCGCCGTCGCAACCCGCCGTGCCCGTCGTCGGCGAGGCCGCGCTGTTCCCGGTTCGCCGCATCCTGTGCGTGGGACGCAACTACGCCGCGCATCGGCGCGAGATGGGCGGGGGCGACGACCCGGACCCGCCATTCTTCTTCTCTAAACCCGGCGACGCCGTGGTCCCGCCGGGCGGCGACGTTCCTTATCCGTCGCAGACCCACAACCTGCACCACGAGATGGAGCTGGTGGCGGCCCTGGGCGCGGGCGGCGCCGACGTCTCGCCGAGCGATGCTTTGGGCCTGATCTTCGGCTACGCCGCCGGCGTCGACCTGACCCGGCGCGACCTGCAGTCGGCCTATCGCGACAAGGGCCAGCCCTGGGAGGGCGCCAAGGGCTTCGACTTCAGCGCGCCCATCTCGGCGATCCGGCGCTGGAGCGGGCCGCCGCCGCAAGGCCGCATCCGGCTCTCGGTGAACGGCCAGGTGAAGCAGGATGCAGTGGTGTCGGACATGATCTGGGGCGTGCCGGCGATCATCTCGGAGGCCTCGAAGCTCTGGCGGCTCGCGCCGGGCGACCTGATCTACACCGGCACGCCGGAGGGCGTCGGCCCCTTGGTCAGGGGCGACCTCGTCGAGGGCGACATCGAGGGGGTCGGGGGTTTGAGCTTCCGGATCACCTGATGGCGGCCTTCACCCCAGCCGTCACCCCGGGCGAAGACCCGGGGCCGGAAGCGCAGCGACCGAACTGGAATTCGTCTTGGAACCGGATGGTCCGGCCCCGGCTCGGCGCCCCCGATCAAGTCGGGGGCTTGGCCGGGGTGACGGGAGAGCGCTCATGTCGCTGACCCTGCACAGCTACTGGCGCGCCACGGCGCCCTACCGGGTGCGGATCGGCCTGGCGCTGAAGGCTCTCTCGTACGATTACGTGGCCGTGAACCTGCTGGATGGCTCGCAGCATAGCGACGGCTACTCGGCGGTGAACCGGCAGAACCTGGTGCCGTCGCTGGTCACCGACGATGGGGTGCTGACCCAGAGCCTCGCCATTCTGGAGTGGCTGGAGGAGTCGTTCCCGAACCCGCCGCTCCTGCCGCGCTCCCCGGCCGATCGCGCCACGGTGAGGGCGATGGCCGAGATCGTCGCCTGCGACATCCACCCGGTGAACAACCTGCGCATCCTGCAAGCGCTCGCCGGCCTGGGGCATCCGGTGGGCGGGCCGGACCAGCAGGCGTGGGGCGCCAAGTGGATCAACGACGGCTTCGCGGCGCTGGAGCCGATGGTCGCCCGCCACGGCCGCGGCTTCGCCTTCGGCGCCGCCCCGACCATCGCCGACTGCTGCCTGATCCCGCAGATCTGGTCGTCGAACCGCTTTGCTGTCGATCTTGCGCCGTACCCGGCCCTGCGCGCCGTCTACGCCCGCGCCGCCGACCACCCCGCCTTCCAGGCCGCCCACCCGGAACGCCAGCCGGATGCGGCGAGGGCATAAAGCGCTTCGAGCCGAAGCGCTCCGCTAGCCGCCGGTCACCCGCACCCGCGCCTCCACGGTGCGCCCGGCGCTGTCGACGACGCTGATCCTGTAGAAGCCGGGCCCCGTCGGCCGCCAGATAGGCTTGCCGCTAACCGGGTCGAGCGCGATCGGGACGCCGTCGACGTACCAGGCGAGGCCCGCGCCGCCGGCGGCCAGTTCGAAGCCGCGTCCGGAAGGTCCGAAACCTTCGGCGACCACTGTCGCGCCGTCCGGCGGGAAGATCAGGCGCGGACCGTGGTCCCGTTCCAGCGTTTGCAGCGCCGGCGGGGCGGCCTTGGGCGCGATCGGGGGCGGCGCGCGCGTCTGGCCGCCGACCTGGTCGGCGACGTCGAACAGCAGCGGCAGGGCGGCGTCGCGGCCGGTCATGTCGGGCCTCGCCCCGCCGTCCGCGCGGCCGGTCCAGACCGCGATCACGTAGCCGCCGGCGACACCCACGGCCACGGCGTCGCGGAAGCCGTAGGAGGTGCCGGTCTTGAACGCCATCGGCGTGGTGCGGGTGAGCGCGTCCGGGGCGCGGCCGCGCGGCGGCGGCACGTCGCGCAGGATGTCGAGGATGGTCCTGGCGGATGTCGCCCGCATCAGCCGCTGGCCAGTCTGATGCGGCCGCGCCGCTGCGTCGGCCTCGGTCCAGGCCAGGGGCTTGACCACGCCATCGTCGGCCAGACCGGCGTAGAGCATGGCGACATCGCGCAGCGATACGCCCTCGCCGCCCAGCGCCAAGGCGAGGCCGGCGTCCTCGAAGGCCGCGTTGGGTCGCACCAGCCGTGCGCCCACAGCGGTGAGGCGCGCCTCGAAGGTCTCGGGGCCCAGCCGCTGCAATGTCTCCACCGCGGGGACGTTCAGGGAGTGGATCAGGGCGTCGCGCATGGTGACCGGGCCGTGGAACACCCGGTCGAAGTCCTCGGGCTGGTAGTCGGCGAAGCGCCGCGGGGCGTCCTGCAGCTCGGTGTCGGCGGCGACGAGGCCGTCGTCGAGGGCCAGGCCGTAGATGAACGGCTTCAGCGCCGAGCCGGGCGAGCGCAGGGCGCGGGTCATGTCCATCCAGCCGCCGGCGGCGTCGCGGCCCGCCGAGCCGACCAGGGCGCGCACCGCCCGGCCTTTCACCTCCACGACCAGGATCGCCGCCTCGGCGCCGGGGCCTTGGGAGCGGGCGACGGCGGCGGCCAGAGGCTCCAGCCGACGTTGCAGGTCCGCGTCGAGCGAGGTGACCACCGAGGCCTGGTCCGCCGGCGCGGCGCGGGCCGCCTCGCCGGCCGCCTGCCACGCCAGCGCCGGAAATCCGGATCGGCCGGGCAGGGGCTCCGCCGCGGCGTCCTGGGCGGCGGGCGGGCTCACGAGACCGGCGCGCATCATTCTGGCGAGCACCCGGTCGCGGGCGGCTCGGGCGCGCTCGGGGTGGCGATCCGGCCGCCGCGCCTCGGGCGACTGCGGCAAGGCGATCAGCAGGGCCTGCTCGCCGTCGGTGAGCGTCTCGGGCTCGTGCCCGAAGTAGGCGAGACTGGCGGCCCGCACGCCCTCCAGGTTGCCGCCGTAAGGCGCCAGGGTGAGGTAGAGCGCCAACACCTCCGGCTTGGAGAACCGCGCCTGCAGTTGCAGCGCCCGCACCATCTGGAACAGCTTGGCGCCGAAGGTTCGGGGTCGGGGCTCCAGCAGGCGGGCGGTCTGCATGGTCAGCGTCGAGGCGCCGGAGGTGATGCGGCCGCGCAGGGCGGCGGAGGCGGCGGCGCGCAGGGTCGAGATCGGATCGACGCCGGGGTGCAGATAGAAGCGCCGGTCCTCGAGCGCGATTAGCCGGGCGAGAAACCTCGGGTCGGTGCGGGAAAGGTCGGCGCGGATGCGCCAGCGGCCATCCTCGACCGGCAGGGCGCGCAGCCAGGCCCCATGACGGTCGAGCGCCACGGGCGAAGATCGCTCCGCCTTCCCCAGATTCGGCGGGAACGCGGCGTCGAGGCCCAGCAGGCTGACTTCGACGCCCAGAAGCGCGATCAGGCCAATGACGAGGCGGGGAACGAGCCGAGACTCTCCTCCCCCATAGGGGGAAGGGGTTCCCGAGGGGGTGGAAGGGGTTCGCCCCCGGAATGGAAGCTCGAGGCTAAGCACCTAAGCCAATCCCGCAACTCGCCGCACTGCCCCAGGCCCCCTCCACCGCTCCGCGGTCCCCTCCCCCTACGGGGTAGGAGATATTTGCGTCCGGCCGCCCGCCGTGCGGGCGTTGATCCCGGCATGGTACATGTCCAGCGCCTCCGCGCCCGGTACGTAGAAGTCGCCAGGGGTCACGGCGCGGACCACGTAGGCGAGGGCGAAGGTCTTGTCGCCGGGGAGATCCAAGGCCGCGACGTAGCGGTCGTCGCGGGACTGCTGGACCTTGGGCTCGGTCAGTGAGCCGAGGAACTTGAATGGCCCCTTGTCGGCGTCGTCGGGGCCGAGCACGCTCTCGATCTCGAACCCGGCCGGCAAGGCGTCGTCGATGGCGAGCGCGACCGTGCGCCCCTGCTGGGAGCTGCCGGCCACGCGGATGATGATGCGGTCGCCCTGCTTCACTTGCGCGAGGTCCACCGGTCCGCCGGCGTAGCTGAAGAAGCTCTTCCGCACCTCGAGCCCATGCGCCTCGGCGCCCGGCGAGGCGATCGGCGTGCCGCGCACGGTGACAGTGCGCCACAGCGGCTTGCCGCCGGCGTTGACGAAGCGGGCGTCGAGCAGCCGGCCGTTCACCGCCCAGCGCGGCGTCAGGCCGGCCGCCGGCATCGAGACCACCGCGCCGCTGGCCCGAACGTTCATCGGTCCCGCCGCGGCCAGCATGGCGTGGGCGGCGCGCAGCAGCCACGCCTTCTCCTGGGTGCTGAGCTCGTCCGGGTCCTTGACCGCGCCGTCCAGCCGTCCCTCCAGGCCGTGGGCGATGTCCGGCATGCCGGCTTCGTAGGCCAGGGCGATGACCGCGGCGAGGTCGCGCAGCGGCGTCTGGTACCAGTCCGCCTCGTCGACGAAGACAATCGGCCCGAGCTGCAGGAGCGGGCGCTTGTAGCCGACCGCCGCGGCGGCGCGACGCAGGGCGTCCCGCGCGCGAGCCTGGTCGCCCATCATGGCGAGCCCGGCGCCGACCTGGGCCATCGCCAGCGGCGAGCCTTCCTGGGACATCTGCACGTCGTGCCACCAGCGCAGGCGCGCCAGGTCGCCGCGGCCACCCTTGGCGAGATCGTAGAGGGCGTAGGCCGAGGCGCGGGAGCGCAATCGGGCCGTGGCGGCCTTGGAGGCGTCCGGTCCGCCCGCCCACCAGTCCGGGTAGCTCAGCTGGTAGGAGACCGAGGCGTCGCCGTCCGGCCGGCTGACCAGGCGCATGGCGTTCAGCGCCGAATCGATGGCGCTTTGCGGCACCGGCGCGCCCTCGGCCTTGGCCTCGAGCATGAAGTCGGTGGCGTAGGCGCCGAGCCAGGGATCGGCTTCGCCGTCGCCCACGCGCCAGAGCCCGAAGGCGCCGTCCAGGCTTTGCCGGTCGAGCAACTGGCCGACGGTGTCGTTCAACGCGGCCGGCGCGGTGCGCAGCTTCGGATCGTTCGATACCTGTTGGGCGTAGAGCAGCGGGAAGGCGGTGGAGACAAGTTGTTCGGTGCATCCGTACGGATAGCCGGCGAGCGACACCGCGATTGGACCCGGGTCAAAACCCTTGAACGGCGAGTAGCTCACCTGCACCTGCAGCGTACCGCTCCCTCCGGCCGCCAGGCCGGCAACCAGCGCCACCGGGGGCGTGTAAGTCTCGCCCGGCTGCTGCAGCTCGGTGGTGGAGCGGGTGATCGGTCCCCAGCCCAGCCGGGTCTCGATCGGATAGTCCTTGCTGGTGGAAAACCCGGGGCCGGTCACGGTGAAGCCCACCGAGCCGATGCCGGTGTGGTCGGGCGCCAGGAACGGGATATGCGGCGCCAGGCGCTGGCCGAGGATCAGCTGAAACGCTTGTCGGAAGGCCGCGACGATGCCGCCGGCGGCGCGCATCACGACGGTGTACAGGCCGGGCCTGCCTTCGAGGTCCTGCAGCTCCAGCGTCGCCTGCGGCTTGTCGCCGGGTGACAGGAAGCGCGGCAGGCTGAGGTCGGCGATCACCGGCTCGCGAACGGTGAGTTCCTTGTCGCCGGCTCCGACCTGGTTGTCGGTCCAGGTCACGGCCATGATCCGCAGCTGGCCGTTGAAGTCGGCCGCGGGCAGCCTGATCGTGGCCCGTCCGCCGGAATCGGTGGTGACGACGCCCGACCACAGCGCCACGGTCTTCACGGGCGTCACCGTCAGTCCCTCGCCCCCGAGTTCGTCGCCGCCGAAGTTGACGTTCGCGGGCGCCGCCAGATTGGCGTTCAGCAGCCGGCCGTAGTCGTCGCGATAGTCGACCGTGAAGGCCCGTTTGCCGAAGTACCAGCCCACGGGATCGGGGCTGGCGGCCTTGGTGAGGCGCAGGATCCCTTCGTCCACCGCGGCGACGGTGAGGTGCGCCGACTGGCCGAAGGGCAGGCCCTTCACCCGGACGGGCACGTCGACCGGCGCTCGAGAGTCGATCTTGTCCGGCGTGCCGATGTCGACGGTCAGCTTGCGGCCGCGTGGGTCGAGCGGGACATAGACGAGCCCGAGCGCCCGGCGCGGCTTCGGCGAGGAGACCGGGTCGCGCGGCTGGATCACCGTCACCAGCACATAGGCGCCGCCGCCCCAGGACGCTGAGGTCGGCAGGCGGATGGAACCACCGCCGGCCCCGACGCTGAAGGTGCGGAAGTCGATCAGCCGGTCGGTGGCGACGGCCACCTGGGCCTCGCCGGCGTAGGGCGCCTTCACCGCGATCTCGACCGTGTCGCCCTGGGCGTAGCTCTTCGAGCCCGGCGAGACCCGCACCATGTCCGGCGCCTCGGTGGTGTCGGCCGGCGCGCCCCAGCCGGCGGCGAAGCGGGTGACGGTCTTGGCGCCGTCCGGGCCGGTGACCACCAGCCGATAGTCGCCCCAGCCCAGCCGGCGAGTCGGCAGCCGCGCCGGCGCGGCGGCGCCGACGTCGAGGGTTCCTTGGCCGACCACCGTATCGCGGCTGGACCGCCGCCACTGCCAGGTCCCATCCTGCTGGAACCAGTCGTAGCTCCAGTTCTCGCTGATCAACTGGTAGCTGACTCCTGGCGCGGCGACTCGCTGTCCGGCGCCGTTGACGCCGATCACGCTGAGGGTCACCGGCGCCGTCTCGTTGCCGCCCAAGTCGCCCTGGTCGACCTTGACGCCGAGATAGAGGGGCTTTGGCCGCAGCTTCAGACTGACGCTCTCGGTGACCGGCCGTCCGCCTGGCTCGAAAACCGAGGCCGTGACCAGCGCCGTCACCGGATTGACCGTGTCGCCCGCCTCGCCGCCGGCCAACTGCAGCGCCGCATGTCCCGCGCCGTCGGTGATCGTCGTGCCGAGGTCGACCTCTTTTTCTTCGAACGGCGCGGTTTCGTCGCCCCACTGATAGCCCTCGAAGGCCGGGAAGGGATTGGGATCGGGACGCAGGCGGGCATCGCCTTGCGTCTGCAGGCCGGCGCCGATCGCGCCGTACAGGAAGCGGGCGTCGACGACGATCTTGCGGGTCTCGTTCCCGCCTACCGGCGTGTTGGCCTGACCGTCGGCGGTGACGGCGAGGCGCTGCGGCGCGAAGTCCTGGACCTGGAAGTCGAGGCTGCCGGCGGGGTTCTTGTAGCCCTGGATCTCCAGCGTCGCGGTCCAGCGGCCGCGGGGAGCGGTGAGCGGCAGGACGATGTCGGTGGCGAGGGCGCCGCCGGGAGACGCCGCGAAGGCGTATCGCTTGAACTCCGACCCCGATGGCCGGCGCACCACCACGGCGCCCTTGCGGTCGCTCACCGCCTTGGCCTCCCGGTCGCGCACCAGGGTCATCAGGCGCACGGTCTCGCCCGGCCGGTAGATGCCGCGGTCGGCGTACAGGTAGCCGTCGACGCCCTCGGTGGACGCGCGGCCGGCGAGCAGGTCGGCGGGCGTCTGGCCGGGCTGCACCCCGCCGGTTCCCTGCTTCGACAGGTCGGTCGGCGAGCGGTCGAGGTCGAGCACGGCGAGGTCGCCCTGCGCGCCGTAGGCCATCACCATCTTCGCCTGCATCGCGCCCTGGCCGTCCAGCAGGGCGTGGGCGAAGGTGACGCGCCCGAGCGCGTCGGTGGTTCCCTGGCTCAGCGTCTCGCCGTCGTTGGCCACCAACGAGACCGGAACGCCGGTGAGTATCTTGGCGGTCTTCAGCGAGCGGACCACCACGTCCATGGCGTTGGAGCCCGTGTAGCTGGTCAGCGCCATGTCGGTGAACATCACCCAGCGTCGGGCCTGGGCCGGCGGCGTGCCTTCGCTCTCGTCGTTCGTCGCGAGGTCGCGGCCGCCCGAGGCGTCGCGCGCCTTGATCACATAGCCGCCGGGCTTCATCACCTTCAGCACGGCGCCGAGCGGGAACACGGTGGTGGTCTGCTGGCCCGGATCGCCCTTGACGTCGACGTAGCCCTTCCAGACCACCTGGCCCTCGTCATCGGGGCTGTCGTCGCCGTAGTCGTCGGCGTACTGGCCCTCGGGCGTCGGGTCCGGCGCACTGATCGACTTGCGCACCAGGTTGCGGTCGATGACGCGCCAGACCTCGACCTGCAGCTTGCTGACGTTGACGGTGAGGATCCCGACCCCGTCGCTCTCCTCGCGCGGCAGGATCACGCCCTCGCCCTCGAAGCCGACGAACGGCGGCTTGTCGCCGGTTACAAAGCTGGCGTCGGCGTTGGCGGCCAGCATCTCGCCGTCTTGCGCGGGCAGGCCCTTCAGCAGGGTGATGGTGCGGTCGGTGAAGCCGACCCCGCCGACGCACAGTTCGTCATTCCTGGCGGTCACCGCGGGTGGATGGCCGAGATCCGGCGAGACCATGACATAGTCGCCATAGGACTTCGACGGGTCGAGCGGGCGCGTCATCCGGATGCAGGCGAGCGGATCGGCGCCGGAGGTGTCGAACCGCGTCTTCCAAATCGCGAAGCCGTCGGGCTTCGGCTCGCCGGCCCGGGGCGCGTCAGCCGCGCGGGGATGGCCGAACATGGTCCAGATACCGCGTTGCTCGCCGACCGCGCGGGACGCGAACGCGCCGCCGTCGATGCCCTTGGCCAGAAGGAATCCGCCGCCGAAGCCCACGATCAGCGCTGCGATCGCGGCCACCAATCTGCGGTCCATCGGACACCCCTGCCAGGGGACGTAAGGTCAGCCCCTGCTGGCGAGATGGAAGCGTAACGGTGTGATGTGGTCAATGAGCGCGCAGGCGGCGGCCAACACAATTTCCGAGTGTGACGCCGGCGCCGCTGCGACCCGCTCGGCTCGGAGGGTAAACGCCCCTTAACCCTCGTGGCGCTTTACTGCGGGCCCACGATATCCCCCGAGGAGCGGCATGGCGGCCAGGGCGGTTCAGAAGACCTGGAACGAGCGGGCGTTGTCGACGCTGGCCGGCGCCTGGCGGCACCCGGCGACGGTGCGGGCGCGCGGCGTCGTGGTCGCCGCGCTCGGGCTGGCGCTGGGTTTGGCGCTGGCCAGCTATCACTCCGGCGACCCGAGCCTGGACGCCGCCTCCGACCAGGCGCCCCTCAACCTGCTGGGCCGCACCGGCGCCGACGTCGCCGACCTCCTGATGCAGTCGCTGGGCCTCGCCGCCTGGATGCTTGCCGCCTTGCCGTTGACTCTGGGCGTGCTGCGCGCCGCGACCATCGCGCCGGACGCGACGCGCTGGCGGCTGCGGCGGCGCGCGCTGATGGGTCTGGCGGGCGTGGGAGCGCTGGCGGGCGGGCTGGCCGGCCTCGCGCCGCCGGCGATTTGGCCGCTGGCCTCGAGCCTTGGCGGCCTCGCGGGCGACGCCGAAGCGGCGCGGCTGGCGGCTCTCGGGACCGCGACGCACCTGCCCGCGGTGGTCTGGGTGGGCGAGATGCTGCTGGCCGCGCTGGGCGTCGGCCTCGGCGCCGTCGCGCTCGGACTTCGCGCCGGCTTCATCGCCGGCCTGTTCCGTCGACGCCCGCCGCCCCGCGCGTCGAAGGGGCGCGCCGCGCCGGCGGTGGCGGCGCGCGCGGCCAAAGCGCCCCTGGCCGATGGCCCTGATCTCGACGACCTTGCCGACGCCGTTGCGGCCCCGCTCGCCATCCGCGCGCCCAGGGCGGCGCCGAAACCCTCCGCCCGCGAGGCTCGCGAGAGCCAGCCGAGCCTGCCGTTCGCCCCGGAAGGCGGCTTCCAGCTGCCCGAGCTGGCGATGCTGGCCAAGCCGAAGCCGCGGTCGGCGGCCTTCGACGAGGCCGCCCTCCGCCAGAACGCCCGCGTGCTGGTCGGCGTGCTCGCCGACTTCGGCGTCAAGGGGGAGATCGACCAGATCCGGCCCGGCCCCGTGGTGACGCTCTACGAACTGGTGCCGGCGCCTGGGGTCAAGTCGGCGCGGGTGGTCGCCCTTTCGGACGATATCGCCCGCTCGATGAGCGTCGCGGCCTGCCGCGTTTCGGTGGTATCCGGCCGCAACGCCATCGGTA
>DATJRL010000357.1:0-2553 GCA_035504785.1 Caulobacteraceae bacterium | reverse complement strand
GCCCGCGCCGACCGCCTCGATCAGCGCTGAGAGATGCGTCTTGGCCTCGAGTACGCCAACTTCCTTCACCGATCGACTCCTGACCATTCTCTGGTCAGAATAAGGCGCTCGCCACGGGTTGCAAGCTCAGTCCCGCAGCAGCTCCCGGGCCACGATCACCCGCATGATCTCGTTGGTCCCCTCGAGGATCTGGTGGACCCTCAGATCACGGATGATCCGCTCCAGCGGATAGTCCTTCAGGTAGCCGTAGCCGCCGTGCAGCTGCAGCGCCTGGTTGGCGACGTCGAAGGCGGCGTCGGTGGCGAAGCGCTTGGCCATGGCGCAGAACAGGGTCGCCTGCGGATCGCCCGCGTCGAGCGCCGCCGCGCCGCGGCGCACCATGAGCCGAGCCGCCTCGAGTTCCGTGGCCATGTCGGCGAGCTTGAACTGCAGGGCCTGGAAGTCCTTCAGGGCCCGGCCGAACTGGCGTCGCTCGGCCATGTAGGCCTTGGCGGCGTCCAGCGCCTGGCGGGCGCCGCCGAGGGCGCAGGCGGCGATGTTCAGCCGGCCGCCGTCGAGCCCCATCATGGCGAAGCGGAACCCCTGCCCTTCCTCGCCGATGCGGTTGGCGAGCGGGACCCGGACGTTGTCGAAGTGCACCATGGCGGTGGGCTGGCTGCGCCAGCCGAGCTTGCGTTCCGGCGCGCCGAAGCTGAGTCCCGGCGTTCCCGTCTCAACCACGATCGCCGAGACGCCGCCGGCGCCGTCGCCGCCGGTGCGGCACATCACCACGTAGAGGTCCGAGATCCCGGCGCCGGAGATGAACGCCTTGGTCCCGTTCAGCACATAGGCGTCGCCGTCGCGCTGCGCGCGGGTCTTCAGCGAGGCCGCGTCCGAGCCGGCGCTGGGCTCGGTGAGGCAATAGGAGGCGATCAGGTCCATCCGGCAGAGCCCGGGCAGGTAGCGCCGTCGCAGGTCCTCGCCACCGAACCGGTCGATCATCCAGGCGGCCATGTTGTGGATCGAGAGAAAGGCCGCGGTGGAGACGTCGCCCCTGGCCAGGGCCTCGAACACGATGGCCGCGTCGAGACGGCTCAGCGCCGAGCCGCCGACGTCCTCTTTCACGTAGAGCGCCGCGAAGCCGAGGCCCGCGGCCGCCTTCAGCACCTCGACCGGAAACAGCTCCGCCTCGTCCCAATGCGCCGAATGCGGCGCGAGCTCGGCTTCGGCGAAGGCGCGAGCGGCGTCCTCGAGCGCGCGCTGGTCCTCGGAGAGGGCGAAGTTCATTCTGGGCGCTCAGCGCGCCAACAAGCCCTTGTCATCCCGGACCAGCCGCGCCAGCGGCGCCGATCCGGGATCTGCTTGTCGCCGCCGGCGCCGAGGAGATCCCGGATGAGTCCGCTGGGCGGCTCTCCGGGATGACAAGGAATGGGGGGTACACATGACGCGCATCACCGCATCGTCGGAATGACGAAGCTCGACTCGCCCTCCCGCTGGCTCGTCTCCAGGACGCTCTCCGGCCAGCGGGCGGTGACGGTCTTGACCTTGGTGTAGAACCTCACGCCTTCCATGCCGTGCTGGTTGGCGTCGCCGAAGGCGCTCCTCTTCCAGCCGCCGAAGCTGTGGTAGGCGACCGGCACCGGGATCGGCACGTTGATCCCGACCATGCCGACGTTGACCCGGGCGGCGAAGTCGCGGGCGGCGCGGCCGTCGCGGGTGAAGATGGCGACGCCGTTGCCGTAAGGATGCCGCGAGGGCAGCGCCAGCGCGTCCTCGAAGCTCTCGGCGCGGACGATCTGCAGCACCGGACCGAAGATCTCCTCCTGGTAGGTCTTCATGCTCGGCGTCACCTGGTCGAACAGGGTCGGGCCGACGAAGAAGCCCTGCTCGTGGCCCTGCAGGGAAAAGCCGCGGCCGTCCAGGACCAGCTCGGCGCCCTCGCGCTCGCCCAGCTGGATGTAGTCCTCGATGCGCCGCTTGTGGGCGGCGGTGACCACCGGACCGTACTGGGCGTCGGGATCGGTGGAGACGCCGACCTTCAGGCTCCGGGCCTCGTCCAGCAGCCGCTCGCGCAATTCGCCCGCGGTCCGGGCGCCGACGGGGACAACGACGGGCAGCGCCATGCAGCGCTCGCCCGCCGAGCCGTAAGCCGCTCCGACGATGTCCTTCACCGCCTGGCCCAGGTCCGCGTCGGGCAGCACGATGCCGTGGTTCTTGGCCCCACCCATCGCCTGCACGCGCTTTCCATGCGCCGCGCCGGTCGCATAGACGTAAGACGCGATGTCCGACGAGCCGACGAAGCTCACCGCCGAGATGCCCGGGTGCTCGAGGATCGCGTCGACCGCCGGCTTGGCGCCGTTGATCACGTTGAGGATCCCCGGCGGGCCGCCGGCTTCGAGGAAGAGTTCGGCCAGACGCACCGGCACGCTGGGGTCCTTCTCCGAGGGCTTCAGGATGAAGGCGTTGCCGACGGCGACGGCGACCGCGAACATCCACATCGGGATCATGGCCGGGAAGTTGAACGGGGTGATCCCGGCGGCCACGCCCAGGGGCTGGCGCATCGAATAGACGTCG
>DATJRL010000356.1:0-3510 GCA_035504785.1 Caulobacteraceae bacterium | reverse complement strand
CGCAGGTCATCGCCGCCTGATGGGCGCTCGCGTCGTCCGAGGTCGAGAACCAGACCCCCTTCATCTGCTCGCCCGAGTACCATTCCGGCGTCTTGGCCTGGCCGAGGCCGACCACGGCGCGGCACTGCGCGCCGACGAGGTCGTCGGCGGTCACGCCCACCGTCCAGCCGAGCCGCGACGCCTGGCCGACCACCTGATCGAGGGTGTGCACATGCTGGGGCCGGCGGATGCGCGGGATCGCCTCCATGTCCGCCCGCCGTTCGTAGAGCTGCATGGCGAAGACGATGCTGCGCAATTTCAGCAGTCGCTCCAACTCGCCGGCGACCTCGGCCCACTCGTGTCCCATCGTCTCATGGCTCACCGTGTCCTGGCTCACCGTGTCCTGGCTCATGTTCGCATCTCCTCCGCCGTGGGGACCATAGCGCCGGCGACACTCACCTGGCGACCCAGCGCCGTCGCGAGTCGTTGCCTGGCATGATCGCTTCCGGGCCGACGGCAGTAGCATCCACTCGATCACCTTGGCGGACGGCCATGGGCGACAGTCCGCTCGCAGGGCCTCGCAGGCGAGCGTGCGCGGCATTCTTGGCACGCTGACCGGTACGAGGTGGTGGTTGGGACTTTCTTCTTCTCATTCCGAAGTGCGATCTGACTGAAAGGGTGAGGCCGTTTGCGCCTCAGCGATTGATGCACGTCGCAAAAGGTCTGGTTCATGCGGAGCCGCCGAGCAAAGCTTTTTGCGACCGATCTGGATCGTCAGGAGCGCGCGGTCGAGCCAGTTGATGCCGCGCGGAGCGTAAGGCCCTTGTCTTTGGCAATGTCAGCTTCTGGTGTTCAATTGCACCTTCGTCAGGCGGGGGGCGGGCCATGGCGGCCACCAAAAGAGAGTTTCGGACACGCGAGAGCCTGGAGGCGGAGAAGCACACTCGGGACATGGTGCCGGCGCTTCTGACGCAGCGCGGCTTTACCGCCGTCACCGATGAGCGGCGGCAGCACGGCCCGGCCCAGTCTCAGGTCATAAGCGCGGTGAGCCCCAGCGGAGTGCCGATGAAGATGCACGTCCGCCTCTGCTGGCGGCGCGATGATCGCAAGCCTCAGGAACAGAAGTACTCTGCCGCCCAACTCGCCGCCGGCCTGATCAACAACGATTGGGACCGAACACTGGCCCAGATCGCTGGGCGGGAGGCAGCCAACGGCAACGGTCACAACCTGCTAGTGCAGCCGGACAATAACGTAATCAGGTGGGCCGCGTTGGTGCCCAGCGACCAAATCCCCGCGATCTTCCAACGACAGTTCGAAGTGAGTCGCGATCTGATCAATGCCGGGCTCACGGGCCGCAGGAAGAAGAACCACGCGCGGAACGGCGATAGCCCGACGCTCTGGCTGCAAGATGATCGTACGGATGACACCCATGCTGTCGCCGATGTGCTTTGGTCCTGGCCGGGCGTGATCGACGTGGTGGCGCTGCCTCCGACCGGGGGGCCGCTGACCGATGACGCGTACGATGACCTTCCGCTTGATATGCTTGGCCGTGACGAGGCCATGAGGGTCTTGCGACAAACGTCGGGCTACCCTCGCGATCCAAAGGTGCGAGCGGCCGTCCTGGCGAGAGCGCACGGCATGTGCGAGCGGGAAGGATGCGGTGTGAGCCGGCCCTTTCCGGGGTTCCTAGATGTGCACCACATCCTTGGCATCCGCGAAAGCGACCGCGTACGGAACTGCGTCGCCCTCTGTCCCAATTGCCATCGGGAGGCCCATTTTGCGCCCGAACGCGACGCCATCAACGCCGCCCTGCAAACATACGCGTCCCGGTTCGGGGAGCTAGGTCACACGCCTCCAGCACGACGCAAATGATCCGGTCCCCTTATCGCCCGACCGAGGCGACGAAACGCGTCGCGCATGGCCTTCCCGACCTAGAGCCTGGGCCATCGAGGCGATTGCCATCACGATTGGCGGCGCGACTCGGACGGCGAGCGAAATCCCAGCCGCATCAAAGCCCTTCCCCACGGCGCGATCGTGGTGCGGTGAGATGCGGCCCACCCGGGCGGCGCGCCGACCAAGTAAGCTATTGAATTCCTTGGCGCACCCGACAGGATTCGAACCTGTGACCTCTGCCTTCGGAGGGCAACGCTCTATCCAGCTGAGCTACGGGTGCAGGGTAGGGCCTGGAAAGGGACGCGACCTCTAGCCGAAAGGGCGCGGCGGCGCAAACCGCTGCGAGGCGCCGGATCGGCGCTGGCGGCCCGGGCGGCGCGGCCTAAGATGGCCGCGGCGGATTGGTCGGGAGGATCGGATGCACGGGATGGATCGGCGGGCGCTGGTGATCGGCGGGGTGCTGGCGGCGCCGGCGGCGCGGGCGCTCGCGGCGATGCCCAGTTGGGCCGCGGCGGGCGACGATCCGGTGCTGCGCGACGTGATCGACAACGGACCGCGCTCCGCCGCGGACAAGGCCCGCGATGTCTATCGCCACCCCTACGCCTCGCTGATCTTCTGGGGCCTGAAGCCGGGCATGACGGTGATCGACGTCTCTCCGGGCGCCGGCTGGTGGACCGACATCCTCGCGCCCTACCTGGCCCGAACCGGCGGCCGCTACATCGCCGCCGTCGCCGATCTTGGCGACCCGAAGGTCAGCGAGGGCGCCCGCAAAGGCCGCGCGGCCTTCGAGGCGAAATACCAGGCGGACCCCAAGCTCTACGGCCAGGTCACGACCGTCGGGTTCGGCCCCGTCTCGGGCCCGCTCGGACCTCCCGGCAGCGTCGACCTCATCCTGGTTTCGCGCGAGATCCACGATTGGGCCCAGGTCGACGGTTTCACCCACAAGGCGTTCGAGGACTTCCACGCGGTGCTGAAGCCGGCCGGCGTCGTCGCGGTCGAAGACCACCGCGCGCCGGACGACTGGGACCCGAAGAAGGCCAACGGCTACATCTCCGAGGCCTTCGTCATCGCGGCGGCGAAGGGCGCCGGCTTCGCCTTGGCCGCGCGCTCGGAACTCAACGCCAATCCGAAGGACACCAAGGACTACCCGTTCGGGGTCTGGACCCTGCCGCCCACCCGCCGCAGCGCCCCGGCCGGCCAGCCGCCGAACCCGAACTTCGACCACACGAAGTACGACGCCATCGGCGAAAGCGACCGGATGACGCTGAAGTTCGTGAGGGTGTGAACCGCTGAAATAGCTCGGAAATCGACTCTGCCCACGTCACGGCCGGGCTCGTCCCGGCCGCCCATGCGGGAGATCGTTGGCTATGCCCGGCATAGCGACACTCTCCGAGGTCGCCTGCTGCCGTGTCGCCATGGGTGGCCGGGACGAGCCCGGCCATGACGTCATTGTGGGTTACGGCGCCGTCTCGCTCATGTCCGGCCGGTAGGCGCCGCCGAGCCAGGCGAGGATCTCGCGGGCGGCGGGGTGATCGGCGAACGGCGCGTAGCGCTCGCGCAGGCGTTGGACCGTATCCGGCGCCAGCCGATCGAGGCCGGTGTCCTGCAGGACATTGAGGTGACGGGTGACCAGCGCCG
>DATJRL010000355.1:0-13482 GCA_035504785.1 Caulobacteraceae bacterium | reverse complement strand
GTCGGAGGTCTCGTTCGGCGGCGTCGCGGCGCACCAGCCGACGTCGCTCTCGCCGAAGACCTGAAGGTTCTCCCAGTCGATCACGGACAAACTCGCGCCCCGGCCAGCGGCCGCCTGCCGGCTATCGAACCTTCCCCGCCGCCTGGAGTCCAGAGGCTTGAGAGCGTTGAAGTCAGACGGCATGAGCCCGTCACCCCGGACAAGCCCCCGACTTCATCGGGGGCGCCGATCCGGGGCCGGAAGCGCCGCCACCGAGCTGGAGCTCGTCCAGGAACCGGATGGTCCGGCCCCGGATCTGCGTTGCAGGCCGTCCGGGGCGACGGAGAAAGGCGACTCCGAGCCAACTCAACACGCTCGAAGGGTCACGGGCGGCGCGACGCCGCGATCGTCATTCGATGAAGCGCGGTTGGCGCTTCTCCATGTGCGCCTTCACCGCCTCGATCTGGTTGGCGCCGCCGATCAGCGCCACCTGCTCCTCGGTCTCGTTGAGCAGGCCGGTCGCCGGATCGACGACGCGAGCCGCGTTCAGAACCCGTTTCGCCGCGCGGATCGCGTCGGGGCTCTTCGAAGCTATGTCGTGCGCGAGTTGCAGCGCGTCGCCTCGCGGATCGATCGAGGCGCGGGTGGCGAGGCCCATGGTCACGGCCGCCTCGCCGGTGAAGGCCCGGCCGGAGAACATGAGTTCGCGCACCACGTCGTCGCGGCAGACGTGACGGACGAGCTGAGTGAAGGCCATGTCCGGGATCAGGCCCCAGTCGAGGTCCAGCATCGCCATGTGGGTGTCCGGGGCGACGATGCGGATGTCGGCGCCCATGGTCAGCTGCAGGCCGGTGCCGACCGCCATGCCGTGCACGGCCGCGATCACCGGAACCGGCAGCTCCCGCCACACCCACACCGCGTACTGAACCCGGTTGGCGATGCCGAACGGCCGCTGCTCGAGCGCGGTCTCCATCGGGTTGCGGCTGGCGGCGCCCTGCGGACCGCGAGGGCGGGTGACCAGCGCCAGCGTGGCGACGTCGAGGCCCGAGGAAAACACCTTGCCGGCGCCTGACATCACCACCGCTCTCAGGCCACGCTCGCGCCCCAGCTTCTCGCCGGCCTCGATGAGCGCCTCGAACATGCCGCCGTCGATGGCGTTCATCTTGTCGGGCCGGTTGAGGCGCACCTCGGCGACGCCCCGATCCATGGTCACCTTCACTCGGTCCGCCACGAAGCCCTCCCGCCGTCTGGCCGCCGCCCCGAGGGCGCAAGCCGTGGAACGCTACGCCGCCGCGGGACCGGACGCTACGCCTCAGGCGGGGTCAGGTTCCGCCGGTCCTGGCCCGGGAATCATTGGCCGCGGCGCCGAAAATGCCCTTGGCCATCAGCGAGGTCTCCCGGTCGCGGCGGCGCTGGTAGATCTCGGCGCGGACGGCGTGGATGCGGGCGTCGTCGGGCTCGGCCTGCGCGGCGAACTCGACGAGGTGGCAGGCGACCCTGACGTCGTCCTCCGCCACCGCCAGGGCGCGCTCGGCGAGCTTGGCGGCGCCGCCGGCGAGCCTGGCCAGCTCCGAGGCCAGCGCCGTCTCCCGCGCCGGCTTCAGATGCGCCGGATTGCCGTCGTACCAGCCGCCGTAGAGACGCCAGATGTTGCGCACCACGAACTCCGGCTCGTCGTAGAGCGGGCGCAGGTAAGGCCGCGCCAGGATGTCCGGGTCGACCTTCACGCTGTGAATGATTTCGTTCAGCGGCGCGCCGTCGTTCATCATCAGCAGGGTGTCGGCCACCAGGCGCTCCAGGGCCTCGGCCACCTCGGTCAGCACCTTGCGGATGCGCGCCTGGCCGGCGATCGGCAGGCCGTGCGCCGGCAGGAACAGCTCCGCCCCCTGCGCCGCCATCGCCCGCATCGCCGCGGCCCACTCGGCCGGATAGCGCTGCACCTTCTGCGGGTTGCCGGCGTTGGGGAAGTTCCAGATGAAGAAGTCGCCGGCGCAGATGGCCTTGCGGCTGGGGATCCAGGCCCAGGTGTGGTCGTCGGTCTCGCCCTTGGCGTGCTTCAGCTCCACCGCCAGGCCGCCGACCTCGAGGTCGAGGGTGTGGGCGTAGGTGGTGTCGGGTCTGGGCGAGGCGGCGGGCAGGAAGCGCGCCTCGCCGCCGAGGGTCAGGCCGGCGCGGGCGAACTGGCCGAACTGGCGCTCGTTGATGATGCGGTTGTAGCCGTCGGTGAGGTTATAGCGGTCGAAGCGCCTGGGAACGTTCTCATGCCCGACGAAGCACGGCCGCGGTTGCTTGCGGCCCTCGGCGTCCGCGACGAACGCCCCGGCGCCGCCGACATGGTCGATGTGGCCGTGGGTGTAGACGAGGGTGTTGAACCGCTCGCTCGGACGCCAGCGCCGCACCGCGTCGACCACCCGCGGGCCGCCGAGCGGGCCGGAGGTGTCGAAGGCCACGAGCCCGTCGGCGGTGGCGAAGAGCACGCAGTGGGAGAACGCCTCCACCATCGCCACGCCGTCGGCGATCTCGGAGAGCTGGTGGTTGATCCGGTTGAGGGGCCCGATGCCCGCCATGTCCGCGGTCCCGTCGATCACCGACGACGACATCCCGATCAGATCGGCCATTTCGTTCCTCCACTCCGGCGCCGACGATTTCCGCGTCGGCCTATTGCTCAACTACCAAAAGTACCTATCTGTCGGGACCGCCCCGGGCGCTCTTTCTCATCGTGAATTAGCTACCCTACGACGTTCGCGCCGCCCGCGCCACGCTTTGGTCACCGATGTCTACGGTGATCATCGCTCGCCGGGCGGCGCGGAACGGCGCAATGTTGCGCCTACGACACAACCGGTAATGTCAAGCGCGGGGCGACTGGCCGAGCAGGCGCGGCATCATCCAGCGGTGGAAGCGGTCCTCGTTGCAGTCGACGCAGACGTCGGCGTTGGGCGCGCCCGGCGCGATGCGGGTGTAGCCCTCGTCGTCGACAGCGAGGCGCAGAGGCTCCGTACGGCAGATCGACGGCTCCAGGGCATAGGCGAGGGTGACCGTGTCGAAGAGGATCGGCAGCGCCCGCCCGCCCACGGCGGCCCACTGCAGATAGGTGAGCGCCAGCGCGTCGGTCACCGGCGTGGAGCGGGTGAAGATCTGCGCGCGCTTGGCCTCGTCGAGGGCGACCATGGCGGCGTCGAGCGGGCAGACGGCGAGCGCTGCGCCGCTCTCGAACACCGCTTTCGCGGCGCCGATGTCGCTGACGATGTTGTGCTCGGGCGACGGGCCGCGGTCGGGCTGCCATGACATGTCCCGATAGCCGCGCCGCACCGAGCCGCCCATCAGCACGATGCGCTTCAGCTGGCGGAATGCCGCCGAGTCGCGCCGGAGCGCTTCGGCGAGATTGGAGAGCGGGCCGATGGCCAGCACCGTCACCTCGCCCGGGTGGGCGGCCGCCCGGCGCAGGATGAAATCGGCGGCGTGCGGCTCGTCGCCGGTGAGCGGCGGACCGGCCTCGGCCCAGCGCCGGTGGGTGAAGGGCGCCCGGATCGGGGTGGGCAGGCCGACGCCGACCGGCACGTCCAGGCGGTCGGCGAGGGCGAGGAGCCGGATGACCAGTCGCGCTCGCAGCGCCACGTCGCCGGCGACGGTCGTGACGCCCTGCAGGTCGACTTCGGGACTGGCCAGCGCGACGGCCAGGGTGAAGATGTCGTCGTAGTCGTCGCCGACGTCGGTATCGATGATCAGCTTCATGCGGCGAAGCTAGTCCGGTGATTCGGGCCGCGCCATGGCCGCGCCGCGCCGCATCTTGGCCGCATCGGGGTCGCCTCGGCCGTCCGCCTTGCCTTTGGGCCGCCCATCGCCTATGTGGCGGCCCATCACACACGCAGGCGTTCGGCGACGCGCGGGGAGACATCCCGCGCGTTTCCGTTCCGGGCCCGGCGACCCCGAGAGATCGGGAGACGGGTTTTGGCCTGCGGAGGCGCACCGGAAGAAGGAGTTCGTTATGGCGCTTCCTGAATTCTCCATGCGTCAGCTGTTGGAAGCTGGCGCCCACTTCGGCCACCAGACCCACCGCTGGAACCCGAAGATGGAGCGGTACATCTTCGGCTCTCGGGCCAACATCCACATCATCGACCTGTCGCAGACGATGCCGCTGTTGCATCAGGCGCTGGTGAAGGTGCGCGAGGTGGCGGCGTCGGGCGGGCGGGTGCTGTTCGTCGGCACCAAGCGCCAGGCCTCGGAGCCGGTCGCGGCCGGCGCCAAGCGCTGCGCCCAGTACTACGTCAACCACCGCTGGCTCGGCGGCACGCTGACCAACTGGCGCACGATTTCCCAGTCGATCGCGCGCCTGCGGGAGCTGGAGGCGGTGCTGGAGAGCCCGGAGAGCTCCGGCCGTCCGAAGAAGGAGCTGCTGCAGCTGACCCGCGAGCGCGAGAAGCTTGAACTCTCGCTGGGCGGCATCAAGGACATGGGCGGCATCCCCGACCTGATGTTCGTGATCGACACCAACAAGGAAGCGATCGCGATCCAGGAAGCGCGCAAGCTGAACATTCCGGTGGTGGCCATCCTCGACACCAACTGCGACCCGCAGGGCATCACCTACCCGATCCCGGGCAACGACGATGCGGCGCGGGCGTTGCAGCTCTACTGCGACCTGGTGGCGGACGCGGTGCTCGACGGCCTCACCGAGGGCCAGGCGGCGCTTGGCGTCGATATCGGCGCCTCGGCGGCCCCGGTCGAGCCGGCGCTGCGCAAGCGCGCGGCCCAGCCCGCGGCGGCGGCCGTGGCGCCGGCGCCGGAACCGGAAGCGGCGCCTCTGGTGACCGAGGCCGAGCTCACCGGCGTCGAAGCGGCGGCCGAGCCGGAGTCCGCGGCGGAGCCCGATACCGGCGCCAGGGCGGCGGACGAGGCGGAGCCTGCGAGCGAGACCGTGGCGGAAAGCTGAACCTTACCTTGTACGGACCTCGCCCGAGGTCCGTGTGCTGACATGACTGGGAGATAGGACCATGGCCGACATCACGGCAACCATGGTGAAGGATCTGCGCGAGACGACCGGCGCGGGCATGATGGACTGCAAGAAGGCCTTGCAGGAAGTGGGCGGCGACATGCGGGCCGCCCAGGACTGGCTGCGCACCAAGGGTCTGGCCAAGGCCGCCAAGAAGGCCGACCGCGTCGCCGCCGAAGGCGTCGTGGCCGTCGCCACGCGCAAGAGCGGCAAAGGCATGATCGGCGCGGCCATCGAGCTCAACGCCGAGACCGACTTCGTCGCGCGCAACGAGACCTTCCAGGCCGCGGCCCGGAAGGTCGCCGTCGCGGCGCTGGAGGCGGGCGCCGACGTCGAAGCGATCCGCCAGGTGAAGACCGACGGCGGCGAGACGGTCGATCAGCTGATCACCGGCCTCATCGCCACCATCGGCGAGAACATGGTGCTGCGCCGCGCCGCGACGCTCAGCGTCTCCGAAGGCGCCGTGAGCGCCTATGTGCACAACGCCATCGCCCCGGAGCTGGGGCGACTGGGCGTGCTGGTGGCCGTGGAAGGCGCGGGCGATCAGGCCTCGCTCGCCGAACTGGCGCGCGACATCGCCCTGCACGTGGCGGCGTTCAACCCGCAGTCGCTGGGTCCGGAAGATCTGGATCCGGCGATCGTGGAGCGCGAGCGCGCCATCTTCACCGAGCAGTCGCTCGCGTCCGGCAAGCCGGCCAACGTCGTGGAGAAGATGGTCGAAGGGCGCATCCGCAAGTTCTTCGAGGAGGTGGTGCTGGTGAAGCAGGCCTTTGCGAAGGACCCGAGCGTCACCATCGAGCAGCTGGTCGCCGCCACGGCCAAGAAGCTCGGTTCGCCCGTGAAGGTCGCCGGCTTCGTGCGGCTGGCGCTGGGCGAGGGCGTGGAAAGAAAAGTCGATGACTTCGCCGCCGAAGTCGCCGCCATGACCCGGGGCGCCTGAGCCGGGGCCTGGAGACGCGCGGGCGAGCCGGCCCGCCCGGAGCGCAAGTCCCGGGAGGTGTCCGCTCGCTCGCCTTCGTTTATGGTCCGTGTTTGCGCATCAGAGTGACTCGTCCGAGATTGCCGCATCATGGATGACGCCAGCCCACGCCGACCCCGGATCCTGCTGAAGGTGTCCGGCGAAGTCTTGATGGGCGACCTGTCGTTCGGCATCGATCTGGCCACCCTGGACGCGGTCGCCGCGGACATCGCCGAGGTGGTGGCCAGCGGCGTCGAGCTCTGCCTGGTCATCGGCGGCGGCAACATCTTCCGCGGCCTGTCGATGGCCGGCAAGGGCATGGAGCGGGCCAGCGCCGACTACATGGGCATGCTGGCGACGGTGATGAACGCGCTCGCCATGCAGAGCGCGCTCGAGAAGATCGGGGTGATGACGCGGGTGCAGTCGGCGATCCCGATGGACGCGGTCTGCGAGCCCTACATCCGTCGCCGCGCGATCCGGCATCTCGAGAAGGGGAGGGTGGTGATCTTCGCCGCCGGCCTCGGCGCGCCGTTCTTCACCACCGATACGCCCGCGGCCCTGCGCGCGGCGGAGATGGGGTGCGACGCGCTGCTCAAGGGCACCAGCGTCGACGGGGTCTACACCGCCGATCCCAAGAAGGACCGCGCGGCCAAGCGCTATGTGCGACTCAGCTACCAGGAGGTCCTCGCCAAGGACCTCCGCGTGATGGACGCCTCGGCCATCAGCCTCATGCGCGACAACGGCATTCCGATCGTGGTGTTCTCGATCCGCGAGCCGGGCAACCTGATGCGCGTGGTGCAGGGTCAGGGCGTCTTCACCACCATCGCCGATGATCGCGGCGAGGACTGAAGGGAGGTTGGCGAGATGGCCGACGCGCAGAAACCCAACTTGGGCAAGCATCGCGAGCGGATGGACAAAGCCGTCGCCGCCCTGAAGGAGGAGTTCGCCACGCTGCGCACCGGCCGCGCCAGCGCCTCGCTGCTGGATCAGGTGCACGTGGACGCCTATGGCGCCAGCATGCCGATCAACCAGGTCGGCGCGGTGAGCGTGCCCGAGCCCCGCTCGATCGTGGTCAACGTCTGGGACAAGGGCCTGGTGGTCTCGGTGGAGAAGGCGATCCGCAACGCGGGGCTGGGCCTGAACCCGGTGGTCGACGGTCAGAACCTGCGCGTGCCGATCCCGCCGCTCACCGAGGAACGCCGCAAGGACCTCGCCAAACTGGCCGGCAAATACGCCGAACAGCAACGCGTCGCGGTGCGCAACATTCGCCGCGACGCCATGGACGACCTGAAGAAAGCCGAGAAGGACGGGGCCATCAGCCAGGACGAACACAAGCGGCTCGAACAGGACGTCCAGAGGATCACCGACGAGGCGATCAAGCGCGTGGACGAGGCCTTGAAAACCAAAGAGCATGAGATCATGCAGGTATGAGCCTTCGCCGCGCGGTGCTCCGAAGGGAGGCCAGCATGTCTTCCCGCGTTATCGGCCCCTCTGAGCGGGTCCTGAGGCCTGTCGGCCCGGACACGGCTTCGGGGCTGCACGTGGCGATCATCATGGATGGCAACGGGCGCTGGGCGAAGCAGAAGGGGCTGCCGCGGGCGTTCGGGCATCGCGCCGGCGTGGCGGCGCTGCGCCGGACGGTCGAGGGCGCCGAGGCGCTGAACGTCACGCGGCTGACGGTGTTCGGCTTCTCCACCGAGAACTGGGGCCGGCCGGAGCGCGAGGTGTCCGAGATCCTGGGTCTGATGAAGGCCTACTTCGCCTCCGACCTGTCGCGCCTTGAGCGCAACGGCGTGAAGGTGCGCATCGTCGGCCGCCGCGAGGGGCTTTCGCCCGACATCCTGCACATCATCGAAGAGGCCGAGGCGCGCACGGCGAAGAACGAACGCTTTTGCCTGCAGGTCGCCTTCAACTACGGCGGGCGCGCGGACATCACCGACGCGGCGCGCCGCTTCGCCGAGGCGGTCGAACGGGGCGAGGCGCGCGCCGCCGATCTCGACGAGGCGCTCTTCCAGAGCCACCTCTCCACCTCCCCGTCGTCCGCGCCCGACCTCATCGTGCGCACCGGGTCGGAGCGCCGCCTGTCGAACTTCCTGCTCTGGGAGTGCGCCTACGCCGAGCTGATCTTCCAGGACGTGTACTGGCCCGACTATGGGCCCGACCACCTGCGCGCGGCGATTGCGGAGTTCGAATCGCGCGAACGGCGCTTCGGCCAGGTGGCCGTCGACGACGTGTTGGCGGCGGGCTAGGCTCCTGGCGCCCGTCCGCTTCACCGCTCTTTCCCGCGACCGCCGCGGGCGCGTGCCGCATGGCCCGGACTAGGCGCTTCGATTGGTCGAATCTCTGGCTGCGCATCGTCTCCGGGGCCATCCTGGCGCCCGCCACCCTGGCGCTGGCCTGGTTCCACCCGGGCCTGTTCCTGATCGGCGTCGCGGTCGCGGTGTCGGTGCTCTCGCTCGAGTGGGCGGTGATGGTCGCGCCGGCCGCGCCGGCCCGGGTCGCCATCGCGATGACGGCCTCGATCCTCGCTGTGACCTTCCTCGGTTACGGCGGCTTCGTGCGCTCGGCGATCGCGATGATCGTCTTCGGCGCCCTGGTCACCGCGATCGTGTCGCGCGGCGTCACCGAGCGACGCGCGGACGCCGCCTACGGGATTTTCTACATCGCGCCGGCGTGCCTCGCCATCGTCTGGCTGCGCAACACCCCGCAGGGCGACGGCTGGACGGTGATGCTTTTCGCCACCACCTGGGCGGCCGATATCTGCGCCTTCGGGGTCGGCAACGCCTTCAAAGGGCCAAAACTCTGGCCTCGGTTCTCGCCGAACAAGACTTGGTCGGGCTTCTTCGGGGGTCTATTGGGCGGGGCGGCGGCCGCGGTCGCGGTGCCTGGGCTGCCGGTGTTGCCACACGGGCAACCGCTTCTGCACCTATCGCTCGTGGGTGCAGCCATAATTGGGATAGCAGCTTCGCTTGCCACGATGATGGGCGATCTCTGGGAATCGATGTTGAAGCGCCGGTTTGGTGTTAAGGACTCCGGCGATCTCATTCCCGGTCATGGGGGACTGCTGGATCGGGTGGATGGCTTGATGTTCGCTGCTGTCGTCTTCGCCGCCGCGCGGCTGATCGTCCACTACGGGTGGGCGCACTGATGGCGCCGCGCACCGTCACCGTCCTGGGGTCCACGGGTTCGGTGGGCGAATCGACCCTGGATCTCCTCGATCGCGCCGGCGCCGACATCGAAGTGATCGCCCTTACCGGCGGGCGGAACGTCGAGAAGCTGGCCCAGCAAGCCAAGCGCTGGAAGCCCCGCGTGGTGGTGATCGAGGACGAAGGCTTGCTGGTGGAGCTCCGCGAGCGGCTGAACGGCTCCAACATCGGCGCCGCGGCGGGCCCCGCCGCCATCGTCGAAGCCGCGCGGATGGGCGCCGACTGGGTGATGTCGTCGATCGTCGGCACGGCCGGCCTCGCCCCGACCCTCGCGGCGGCGCGCACGGGTTCGGTCATCGCGCTCGCCAACAAGGAGAGCCTGATCTGCGCCGGCCCGGCGCTGCTCTCGACCGCCAGGGCGGCGGGCGGAGGCGTGATTCCGGTGGACTCCGAACATTCGGCGATCTTCCAGGTGCTGCAGCCGGCCTGCGAGGAGCGGGTGCAGCGCCTGATCCTGACGGCGTCCGGCGGGCCGTTCCGAGGCTGGAGTCTCGCCGACATGGCGGGCGCCACCGTGGAGCAGGCGGTGGCCCACCCCAACTGGAGCATGGGCCGCAAGATTTCGGTCGACAGCGCGCAGATGATGAACAAGGGCCTCGAGATGATCGAGGCCTCTTATCTGTTCTCGATGCCGCCCAGCCGGATCGACGTGCTGATCCATCCGCAGTCGGTCGTTCACAGCCTGGTCGAGTATGTCGACGGCTCGACGCTGGCGCAGCTCGGACCGCCGGACATGCGCACGCCGATCGCCTGCGCCTGGTCGTGGCCGGATCGGGTCGACTGGCCGGCGCCCAAACTCGACCTCGCCGCCATCGGCCAGCTGACCTTCGAGGCGCCCGACGAGATTCGGTTCCCGGCCCTGGCGCTGGCCCGTGACGCCCTGGTCGCCGGCGGCGGGGCGCCCGCGGCGATGAACGCCGCCAACGAGGTGGGCGTGGCGGCATTTCTGGACCGCAAGATAGGTTTTCTTGACATCGCCTCGATCGTCGCCGAGACGCTCGACGAACTCACGGGGGCAGGCGAACTGGCCGGCGACGACGACGCCGACCCGCTCGAATGGGCGATGGCGATCGACGCGAACGCGCGTCGGGCGGCCGCCCAAGTGCTGTCGCGTTTTACAGGCAAGGCTGACGGCCGAAGCTAGGGAACCGCCCCAGATGCTATCCCTTCTTGCGACAGGCCTCGCGCCGTTCCTCGTGGTCATCACCCTGATCGTAGCGATCCACGAGCTCGGCCACTTCCTGACCGCGCGCGCTTTTGGGGTGAAGGTCGATCGCTTTTCCATCGGCTTCGGACCGACGCTCGCCGCGGCGCGTGACAGGTGGGGCGTGGAGTGGCGGCTCGCCTGGTTGCCGTTGGGCGGCTACGTGCGGTTCGCGGGCGACGAGAACGCCGCCAGCGTCCCCGACCAGGAAGACCTGAAGGAGCTGCGCGCCAAGATTCTCGCCGACGAGGGCGCCGGGGCCGAGAAGCGCTATTTCTACTTCAAGCCGCTCTGGCAACGGGCGCTGGTGGTGTTCGCGGGTCCGGCCGCGAACTTCGTCCTGGCGTCCGCGATCTTCGCGATCCTGTTCGGCGTGTTCGGCGACACGATTTGGCAGGGTCCGATCGCCAAGGTCATGCCGGGCAGCGCCGCCGCCGCGGCGGGGTTCGAGATTGGCGATGAGATCATCGCGGCCGACGGCCACCGCCTGCGCGGCTTCGACAGCGCCCAGGGCTTCGGCGACCTGCACGAATACGTCGCCTATCGGAACGGCGTCCCGATCGATTTCACGGTCGAGCGTGGCGGGCAGTTCATCCATATCCGAGCCACGCCCGGCGCGGTCCAGGAGACCAACGTCTTCGGCGGCGGGCAATCGATGGGCCGCCTGGGCGTGGCGCTGTCGCCACAGACGACCACAATCCTCCACCGCAGCTACAATCCGATCGAGGCGATCGGCCTTGGCGCGGCTCGCACCTGGGACACGGTGGAAGCCACCGGACTCTACCTCGGCGGCATGTTCACCGGCCGCGTTTCGCCCGATCAGTTGCACAGCGTCATCGGGACCGCGGAGGCGTCGGGCGCGATCACCCGGGAGGCCATTGACGAAGGTCGCGGCGATGCGCGCATCGCCGGGCTGGGACTGATCATCGGCTTGGCCAACTTCTGCGCGCTGATCTCGGTGACCGTCGGTCTGGTCAATCTCCTGCCGATTCCCATCCTGGATGGCGGGCACCTGCTGTTCTACGCCTACGAAGCCGTCGTTCGCCGGCCGGTGTCGGCCGCGGTGCAGGCGGCGGGCTATCGGGTCGGGCTTGCTTTGCTGGCCTGTTTGTTGTTGTTCGCCACGGGGAACGACCTTCACTTCGAGAGGGTGTTCCATCTTCTCGGCGGCCACTCCTAAAAACGAAGAGTCACCGGCTTAGGTATGACGAAACCGATGACAAAGTCCCGCGCCCGCTGCGTCGCGTTGCTCTCGGGCGTGGCCCTGATTGTCAGCGTCGGGACGATTCTGGCGCCCGCCGCCGCCCTGGCGCAGGTCGAGCAGAGCGGCATCGTCGGCCGCATCGTGGTCGAGGGCAACGAGCGGATCGAGCAGGATACGATCCTCTCCTACCTGCCGATCCAGGTGGGCGACACCGTCGACCAAGCCAAGCTCGACCTGGCGCTGAAGACGCTCACCCGCACCGACCTGTTCGCCGACGTAAAGATCCAGCTTCAGGGCGACACCCTGCTGGTTCAGGTGGTCGAAAACCCGATCATCAACCAGGTGCTGTTCGAGGGGAACTCGAGCCTCAAGGAAGACAAGCTGAAGGACGAGGTGACGGTCCGTCCCCGCGGCATCTTCACCAAGGCCAAGGTGCAGGAAGACGTCGGCCGGATCGTCGAGCTCTACCGGCGTTCCGGCCACATCTCGGCGACCGTCACGCCGAAGATCGTCAACCTGCCGCAACGCCGGGTCGACCTGATCTTCGAGATCAGCGAGGGGCCGAAGAGCGGCATCCTCGGCATCACCTTCCTCGGCAATCGCCAGTTCTCATCCGACGACCTGCGCGACGTGGTCGTGACCAAGGAATCGAGCTGGTACAAGTTCTTCGAGTCGAACGACAACTACGACCCGGACCGGATCGAGTACGACCGAGAACAGCTGCGCAAGTTCTACCGCAACAAGGGCTACTACGACTTCCGGGTGATCTCTTCGATCGCCGAACTGGCGCCGGATCGCAACGGGTTCGACGTCACCTACACGATCGACGAGGGCGCCAGGTACAAGTTCGGCAAGATCAGCGTCACCACCGAACTGAAGAAGCTCAACCCCGACATCCTGAGGGCGCTGCTGCCGATCCGCAGCGGACAAATCTACTCCGACGAGCGGATCGAGAACGCCACCGACGCCCTGACTTTCGCAGCCGGCTCGGCGGGCTTCGCCTTCGTGGACGTGCGGCCCGAGTACAAGTCCAACCCCGCGACCCACACCGTCGACATCACCTTCGACGTGAAGGAAGGTCCGCGCGTCTACATCGACCGCATCGACATCGTCGGCAACACCCAGACGCTGGATTACGTCATCCGCCGCGAGATGGCGCTGTCGGAGGGCGACGCCTACAACCGCGTGCTCGTCGATCAATCGAAGAACCGGATCAAGGCGCTCGGCTTCTTCAAGGACGTCGACATCACGACCCAGCCGGGCAGCGAGCCCGACCGCACCAACCTGCTGGTGAAGGTCACCGAGCAGCCGACGGGGGAGCTGTCCGCCAGCGCCGGTTATTCGTCGGTGGACCAGCTGGTGCTCGATCTCGGCTTCAACCAGTCCAACTTCCGCGGCCGCGGCCAGGACGTAAGAGCGCGGATCGAGATCGGCTCGTTGACCAAGGACATCGACTTCTCGTTCACCGAGCCGCGGTTCCTGGGCCGGAACCTGTCGGCCGGCTTCGATCTCTACGCGACCAGCTACAACTTCACCAACTACGCCGACTATCAGCAGACGTCGGGCGGCGGCGGCTTCCGTCTCGGCTTCCCGCTGACGGTCAATTCGTCGATGACGCTGCGCTACACCCTGCGCAGCGACGACGTCATCGTCGCCAGCAACCTCTGCGTCCCCGGCGACGAGCTGGTGTCGGTGGTGCTGTGCGACCAGCGCGGCTCGTACATCACCTCGGCGATCGGCTACAGCGTTCGTCTGGACAAGCGCAACGACCCGATCATCCCGACCCGCGGCTACTATGTCGATCTCTCCCAGGATGTCGCCGGCTTCGGCGGCGACGTGCACTACGTGCGGACCGAGGCCGACGCCGGCTGGTATCATGGCTTTGCCAAGAACTGGGTGCTGAGCCTCACCTCCTCGGGCGGCTACATCTCGGGTTGGGATGGC
>DATJRL010000354.1:0-5290 GCA_035504785.1 Caulobacteraceae bacterium | reverse complement strand
TTCGAGCTTGTCCAGGGTCGAGGCCCAGCCCTGCGCGGCGCCGGCCACCATCGGGGCGGCCTTGGCGGCGTCGAACAGCGTGTAGGTCTGGGTCACGTCGATCCGCGCGCCGCCGAGCGCCTCGGCGACGTCGATCTCGGTCAGGGCCCGGAACAGCGGCGCGCCGTCGCTCTCGGCGCGCATATCGATGACCAGGCGGCGAGGCGGGACCACTTCAACGAAGACCCCGCGTGTCCAGTGCTCGACGCCGTCCGGCATGCGCATGCAGAGTTCGAAGACGCCGCCCGCGCGCGGATCGACCGTGGCGTGGGGAACCGTGAGGGTGGCGGGCGCAAAGAAGCGCTTTAGATGCTCGGCGGTGGTCCAGGCCTTGAACACCGTTTCCGGCCGGGCGTGGAGGGTGCGCGAGAGCTTCAGCGGCGGGGGCTGAACCGTGGCCTCGTGGGTCGCTTCAGTGGTCTGGGCCATCACCATCTCCTTCGTTCTCTAGGGTTTTCAGGTAGTCGCCAAGGCGGTCGAGCCTCTGTTCCCACTCGGTTCGCCGCGCGTTGATCCACTGCTCGGCGAGGCTGAGCGCGTCCGGCGCGATGGCGCAGGTGCGCACCCGCCCGGCTTTCTCGGAGCGCACCAGCCCGGCGGCCTCGAGCACGCCGAGGTGCTGCATGACGGACGGCAGCGACATCGGCAGGGGCTTGGCCAATTCGCTCACCGGCGCCGGTCCGCGCGTCAGCCGCTCCACCATCGCCCGCCGCGCCGGATCGGCGAGGGCGTGAAACAAGAGGTCGAGATCGGCCGATTGGTTAAGCACTAGCCTAACTATCAGTTCGTCGACAGTTAGGCAATAGCCTTAGTGATGAGCGCCGCGAGCGGGCTCTGAACACCCCTCTTCGGAGCTTGGGTCGCCGGGACTTCCGCCCGGCGATGACCGAGGATTGGGTATTAGATCACCAGCTCGATCAGGAACGGGCCCGGCCGCCGGAGCGAGCTCGCCAGCAGGTCCGCCAGGCCGTCGGCGGTGTCGGTGCGGGCGGCTTCGACGCCCATGGCCTGCGCCATGCGCGGCCAGTTCAGGTCCGGGTCGCCGAGGTCCATCATCTCCAGCGCCGTGCGGCCGGGGTTGGCGCCGACGTTGGCCAATTCGCCCAGCAGGATCTGGTACTTGCGGTTGGAGAGAATGACGGTGGTCACGTCCAGCCGTTCTCGGGCCTGGGTCCACAGCGCCTGCACCGTGTACATCGCCGAGCCGTCGGCCTGCAGGTTGATCACCCTCGGGCCCGAACCTCCCACGGCCTGCGCGCCCACCGCGGCGCCGGTCGCCAGCGGCATGCCGCCGCCGATCGCTCCGCCGGAGGGGCTCATCGCCAGGTGCGGGGCCGCGGCCCGGATGTAGGGGCCCTGCCCGCGGCCGTAGGTGATCGACTCGTCCACCACGATCGCCCCCTCGGGGATCAGCGCCGCGACCGTCGCGCCGAAGGACTCCGGCGTGATCGGCCCGGTCCCGACCTCGGGCCGCGGGCCGTTGTCGGGCGCCGGGACGGGCGGGGCGTGCAGGGCGTCGGCGAGGCGGGCGAGGGCCTCGATCGGGTCCTGTTCCTTGCGGGCGAGCACGTGGATCTGCGTCGCCTCGGGGATGCCGCTCTGCGGCTTGCCGGGATAGGCGAAGAAGGTCACCGGCTTCCTGGCCGCGCACAGGATCAGGTGCTCGACGCCGGCCATGGCGGCGACAGCGGCGTCGACGACGTAGGGCACGCGTTCCATCGCCAGCCGCCCCTGGCCGCGTGGGGTGACGCCGGAGGTGTCGCCCATCACCCGGCAGCCGGTCGCCTGGCCGATGCGGGCGGCCAGCGCCATGCCTTCCTCGGTGACGCCGCCGTAGCCGATCATCAGCGCCACCTTGCGCCCGCCGCCCTGGCGCAGGATGCGCGCGGCCTCCTCGATCTGGCTGGGCGCGGCGAGCGGCGTCGGCAGCTTCGGCAGCGCCCTGGCGACCACGCCGCCCTCGTCCCAGGAGGTGTCGGAAGGCAGGATCAGCGTCGCGATCTGGCCGGGCGCGACGTTGGCCGCCTGCACCGCCGCCGCTGCGTCCGCGCCCACGGTGGCGACGTCCATCGCCGTCCGCACCCAGCCGGAAACGCCCCGCGCCCAGCCCTCGGTGTCGGCGGTGAGCGGCGGATCGAGCGGGCGATGGTAGGTGGCCTGGTCGCCGACGATGTTGACGATCGGCGTCGAAGCGCGGCGAGCGTTGTGCAGGTTGGCCAGGCCGTTGGCGAGGCCGGGCCCGCAGTGGAGCAGGGTGGCGGCGGGCTTGCCGGCGGCGCGGGCGTAGCCGTCGGCGGCCCCGGTGACCACGCCCTCGAACAGGCCGAGCACGCAGTGCATCCCGGGGATGCGGTCGAGCGCGGCGACGAAGTGCATCTCCGACGTGCCGGGATTGCAGAAGCACGTGTCGACGCCGCTCGCCAGCAGGGTCCGCACCAGACTCTCGGCGCCGTTCATACGTTCCTCCCAGGTTCCTGGCGTACCTGTATCGCGCACGACCTTCTCCCGTCACCCCGGCCAAGCGTCCGTCAGGACGCGCCGAGCCGGGGCCGGACGGGCAGTCGCGCAGCTGGAAGTCGTCTGGGAACCGGAGGGTCCGGCCCCGGATCGGCCTTGCTGCGCTACGGCCGGGGTGACGTCGGGGCCATCAGCCGCCCGCCATTGACCCAGCCGCCTCCTGTCCCGAAGGTCCCCACCACCGGAGGAACCCCATGATCATCGATGCGCCGCGCCTGACCGAGCTTCTGACCGCGATGCTGGAGCGCGCCGGCGCCGAGCCGGAGCGGGCGAGGATCTGCGCCGAGCACCTGGTCGCCGCCAACCTGAAGGGCCACGATTCTCACGGCGTCGGCATGGCCCCCTCCTACGTGCACTGGATTCGATCGGGGAAGCTGAAGCCCAATGCCCGGCCCGAGGTGGTCGTCGACCGCGGCGCGGTGCTGGTGGTGGACGGGGGCTTCGGCCTCGGCCAGCCGGTGGCCCGCGAGACCATCGACATCGCCATCGGCCGCGCCAAGCAGCTGGGCGTCGCCGTCGTCGCCCTGCGCAACGCCTGCCATATCGGCCGCATCGGCTCTTATGGCGAGCAGTGCGCCGACGCCGGCCTGATCTCGATGCACTATGTCAACGTGGTCGGCGCCGGGCCGGCGGTGGCGCCGTTCGGCGGGCGCGAGCCGCGCATGCTGACCAACCCCTACTGCTGCGCCATCCCGCGCCAAGGCGGCGAACACGTCGTGCTCGACTTCGCCACCAGCGCCATCGCCATCGGCAAGCTGCGCGTGGCCTACATGAAGGGCGAGACCGTGCAGGCCGGCGCGCTGGTCGACGCCGAGGGCCGCGCCACCGACGATCCGCGCAGCTTCTTCGAGGGCCAGGCGCGCTCGCTGCTGCTGCCGTTCGGCCTGCACAAGGGCGGCGGCATGCAGATCCTCTGCGAGCTGCTGGGCGGGGCCCTCGCCGGCCAGTGGACCATGCAGCCGGGCTCGGACCGGGCGTTCGGCGCCGCCGTCAACAACATGCTGGCTATCGTCATCGACCCCGCGGCGTTCGGCGACCGCGTCGCGTTCGAGGCCGAGGCCGAAGCGATGCTGGCCTACATCAAATCGACCGCCCCCGCCGAGGGCGTCGACCGCGTGCGCCTGCCGGGCGATCCCGAGCGCGAAAGCCAGGCGCGCCGCCTCGAAGGCGGCATCCCCATCGACGACAACACCTGGAAGCAGTTGCGGGAAGCGGGGGTGAGCGTCGGGCTCGAAGCGGCGGCGTTCGCGGGATAGCCGCTTCAGCGTCGGCGGACCGCCCTCAGGCCAATCCGTTCAGCCGGTTGATGTCGCCAAAGCGCGCTGGGTCGAGGTTGCGGCCGGCGATGGCGGGATGGTCGGGATCGTAGCGGTGGGCGCGGTAGATGCTGACGGTCGGATCGCCGCGCGAGTTGTTGTTCACGAAGGGATTGATCCACTCCCACACCACCTCATGCCCGCGCGTCACCTCGAACAGCCGCCCGCTGGTGCCTTCGCAGACCAGCAGGTTGCCCGACGACATCCGCGAGACGCCGGAGATGTGCCCGCTGAAGAACTGGTGCGCCGGTGCGCCCCGGAAGCTCCACACCGTCTCGCCGGTCTTGGGGTCGACCTCGACGACCTTGGAAGCGTCGTGTCCGTTGTCGAAGATCAGCACGTTGCCGTTGGGCAGCCAGGTCGGGTTGTGCTGGCCGTGGGTCTTGTCGAACTTGCCGCGCAGCTCGCCCGTCTTGCCGTCGATGATCGCCACGCGGTCGCAGTTGCGAGCCGAGAAGACGATGTCGCCGTCGGCGTTCACGTCGATGCCGTTGACATGGGTCCATTCCCAGCGCCGCGTGCCGGGATCGATGCGGTCCTTTCGCGGGTCGAGCAGCTGCCAGATGTGGATGCGGCGCACTTCCGTCAGGTCCGGCGTCACCTCCACCAGATCATCGCCGATCAGCCGCGGCAGCTTCTCGCGCGGCTTGGCGAAGCCGCCGCGCACCTTGCGGTGCAGGTCCTCCGGCAGCTCGATCCACTCCGGGACCAAGGTGTTGCCGTTGGCGAAGCGGTGGAAGTCGTGGTGCTGGGCGCGGTTGACGTACTCCCAGACGACGTTGCCGTCCCAGTCCACCTCGGCGAGGGTGGTGTGGTAGCCGCCGAGGCGCGTGACGTGGGTCTCGAACGGCGGCGGCGGCTTGGTGGGCTCGTCGGGCGGCGGCTTCGGCAGGTTCACGTCCGAGCCGGTCATCAAGAGGTTGCCGTTGTCGAGCAGGCGGCCGTAGCCCGGCTTGATGTGATGGAACCGCCAGCGGTGGACGACGCGGCCGTCGATGTCGATCAGGTAGGCGCAGACGTCCCCGTGCGGGGTGAGCAGCGTGTAGCCCTTGGTCGACAGCCCCGGCCGGTGAAACGTCAGCCCCGTCGGACGGTTGACGGACCATCCCATGTACATCGCTCCGGTGATTGGCCCGCGGACGCCGTTTCGGCGGGCGAGCGCGCTGTCTAGCCGACCCGGCGGCGAAGTGAAACTTCCCTCCCCTTCATGGGGAGGGGAAGGTCGCGACAGCGACCGTGGTGGGGATGTCGGAAGCGTCAACGGACGTTGTTGGGACTCAGCGCGCGGTCCCGGTCTTCCCCACCCGACCGCTTCGCGGTCACCCTCCCCATGAAGGGGAGGGAAGGTCCTCCAGCGCCCGCAGCAGCGGCTCGAGCTGCGCCTCGTAGCGTCGCCATCGCTGGAGCGAGGTGGTGAA
>DATJRL010000353.1:0-5592 GCA_035504785.1 Caulobacteraceae bacterium | reverse complement strand
CGACCTCGTCGTCACCGGCCCCACGCTCACCAACGTCAACGACTTCCGCGCGATCCTGATCGACCCGGGCTTGGCCTTCAGACCCTTCTCCCGCGAGGGGGCTGTTGCAAAACTCCCCTCCCCCCTGCGGGGAGGGGTCGGGGGTGGGGGTGCGAGCACGACCGCCTGCCGCCAGGACTCGGAGATTCCCAAGCCGAATCAACAACGACCGAGCTGACACCCCCATCCCCAACCCTTCCCCGCAAGGGGGAAGGGAGCTTTCAGGGCGATCTCATCGAATTGCGCAACAGCCCCGCAAGGGGAGAAGGAAGTTAAATCAGAACGCTCGCCTCAGCTCCTCCACCAGGTCGGTCCGTTCCCAGCTGAAGCCGCCGTCGGGGTCGGGGGTGCGGCCGAAGTGGCCGTAGGCGGCGGCGCGGGCGTAGATGGGGCGGTTGAGGCCGAGGTGCTCGCGGATGGCGCGCGGGGTCGCGCCGCCGATCAGCTCCGGCAGCAGCGCTTCCAGCTTGGCCGGATCCACGCGCCTCTCCCCGTGCAGCTCGACGTAGAAGCTGAGCGGCTTGGCGACGCCGATCGCATAGCCGATCTGAATGGTGCAGCCGTCGGCGAGGCCGGCGGCGACGACATTCTTGGCCAGGTAGCGGCAGGCGTAGGCCGCCGAGCGGTCGACCTTGGTGGGGTCCTTGCCGGAGAAGGCGCCGCCGCCGTGGGGCGCCGCGCCGCCGTAGGTGTCGACGATGATCTTGCGCCCGGTCAGGCCGCAGTCGCCGTCCGGACCGCCGATGACGAAATTGCCGGTCGGATTCACGTGCCAGACCGTCTCGTCGGTGACGAAGCCTTCGGGGAAGACCTCGAGGATATAAGGACGGACAATGTCGTAGACATCGGCGGGAGTCAGGCCCTCGCGGTGCTGGGTCGAGAGCACGATCTGGGTCGCGCGCACCGGCTTTTCGTTCTCGAACAGCAAGGTGACCTGGCTCTTGGCGTCGGGCTCCAGCCCCGGCTCCGCCCCCGAGTGGCGCGCGTCGGCCAGGGTCTTCAGGATGTTGTGCGCATACTGCAACGTCGCCGGCATCAGCTCCGGCGTATCGTTGGTCGCGTAGCCGAACATGATGCCCTGGTCGCCCGCGCCCTCGTCCTTGTTGCCGGAGGCGTCGACGCCCATGGCGATGTCGGCGGACTGGGCGTGCAGGTAGCAGGTGAAGTCGGCGTCCCGCCAATGGAAGCCCGGCTGCTCGTAGCCGATGTCCTTCACCGCCGCGCGGACCTTGTCCTCGAGGCTGGCGACAACGCCGTCCGGCCCCCGCACCTCGCCCGCCAGGATGATGCGGTTGGTGGTGACCATCGTCTCGCAGGCGACGCGAGCGTAGGGGTCGGCCGCCAGGAAGGCGTCGACCACCTCGTCGGAGATGCGGTCGGCCACCTTGTCCGGGTGGCCCTCGGACACGCTTTCGCTGGTGAAGATGTAACTCTGGCGGCGGCTCATGCGACTTGTCCTTGGGGCATGGAAAGGCCGTGGGCCGTGGCGAGGTCCGCCAGCCGGGCCTCGGGCCTGGGTCCGTAGTGTGAGATGACTTCGGCCGCGGCCATCGCGCCCAGACGCCCGCACTCGGCGAGCGGCCGGCCGCGGGCGAGGCCGTAGAGGAAGCCGGCGGCGTATTGGTCGCCGGCGCCGGTGGAATCGATCACCTTGTCCACCGGGAACACGCCGACGGCGTGGCTTTCGGTGGGCGTCACCACCACCGAGCCGAGTTCGCTGCGGGTGACGGCGGCCATGCGGGTGCGCTCGCGGATCGCCGCGACGGCGGCGTCGAAATCCGGCGTCTCGAAGAGCGAAGCGATCTCCGCCGCGTTGCCGAACACCAGGTCGACCTCGGTCTCGATGAACTGCAGCAGCGCCGCCCGATGGCGCTCCACCACGAAGGCGTCCGAGAGGGTGATGGCGATGGTGCGGCCCGAGGCGCGGGCGAGCCCCGCGGCCTTGGCGAAGGCGCGGCGCGCTTCCGGCGGGTCGAAAAGGTAGCCCTCGAGGTAGAGGGTCGCCGCCCCCTCGACCACGGCCGCATCGACGTCGGCGGGGCTGAGCCGGTTGGAGGCGCCCAGGAAGGTGCACATGGTGCGCTGACCGTCGGGGGTGACGTTGATCAGCGATCGGCCGGTCGCCGGACCGCCGGCCAGACGGGGCGTGTCGTAGGCGACGCCGATGGACCGGGTGTCGTGGGCGAAGACGTCGCCGAGCTGATCGTTCGCGACCTTGCCGAGGTAGGCGGCGCGGCCGCCGAAACTCGCGACGCCGGCGACCGTGTTGGCCGCCGATCCGCCGGAAGTCTCCAGGCCCGGCGCCATCCTGGCGTAGAGCGTCTGCGCCTGGCCTTCGTCGATGAGCGTCATCGCGCCCTTGGCGAGGCCATGTGCGGACAGGAAGGTGTCGTCGGCCGGCGCGATCACATCGACGATGGCGTTGCCAATGGCGGCGACGTCGTAAGAAACGGACATACGTTTTCCGTTATATGAATGGCCGCTGGGATGCTACCGACGAAACGTCGCTGCAAGGTTTGGGCCGGAGTCCCGTCGGCCAGACCGCCTCAGGCGAACCGGCCGTACTTTGGGTTCTTGCGCCAAGCGATGGCGCTGGCGACGATCTGGGTCAGCGACGAGCGGCGTGGCGTCCAGCCGAGTTCGGCCTTGGCCCGGGACGGATCGGCCACCACCGAACTGGGATCGCCGGCGCGGCGCGGCCCGATCTCATGCGCCAGGGGCTGTCCGATGACGCGGCCGATCTCGCCAATCACCTCCAGCACGGAATAGCCGCGTCCGGTCCCGACGTTGAAGGCGCGGAAGTCGGCGTGGGTCAGCGTGCGCTCCAGCGCCGCCAGGTGGGCTTCGGCGAGATCGCCGACGTGGACGTAGTCGCGAACGCAGGAGCCGTCGGGGGTCGGATAGTCGGTCCCGTTCACGGTCAGCGGCGGGCGCAGGCCGAGCGCCGATTCCACCGCGATCGGGATCAGGTGGCTCTCCGGCTGGTGCGCCTCGCCGATCAGGCCGGACTCGTCGGCGCCGGATGCGTTGAAGTAGCGGAGCGCGACAGCGGAGATGGCGCCGGCCGCGCAAGCCTCGCGGATAAGGCCCTCGGCGGCGACCTTGGTCTCGGCATAGGGATTCGATGGCGCGATCGGATCGTCCTCGCGCATCGGCCGACCCACGCTGGTGTCGTAGAAACTGCCGGTGGACGAGAACACCAGGCGCTGCACGTCCGTCGCGGCCATCGCCGCCAGCACGCTCCTGGTCCCGCCGACGTTCACGTCGTGGAAGCGCTCGGGCTGGCCGACCGACAGCCCGGCCTCGATCAGGGCGGCGAAGTGGATCACAGCCTCACAGCCGAATTCGCGGATCGTCGCGGCGACCGCCGCGGCGTCGCGCACGTCGCCCTCCACCAGCGGCCCCCAACGCACCGCCTCGCGATAGCCGGAGCCGAGGTTGTCGAAGACGATGGGCGTCCATCCCCGCTCGGCCAGCGCCTTCGCCGTGTGGGCGCCGATGTATCCCGCGCCGCCGGTCACCAGCACGCGTCCGCCGTCGTTCGCCATGCGGCTCCCCCATTCAGGCCGCCGCGCGTATCATCCCCGGCGCGGCAACGGCAGGGAAAAAGCAAGATGGGCGCCGAACTCCCCCTCGCGGGCATCCGAGTGGTGGATCTGACGCTGGCGCGCGCCGGGCCGACTTGCGTGCGCCACCTCGCGGACTGGGGCGCGGACGTCATTGCGGTGCAGCCGCCCGACGGCGGCGAGCAGCTCGTCGCCCGGGACGGGTTCGACTACCAGAACCTGCAGCGCAACAAGCGTTTCATCAGCCTCGACCTGAAGTCGGAGGCCGGCCATGCGGCCTTCCTGAGGCTGGTCGAGCGCGCCGACGTCGTGGTCGAAAACATGCGCGCGCCGGTGAAAAGGCGTCTGAACATCGCCTGGGAGGACTTGCAGCCGATCAACCCGCGCCTCGTCTACGCCTCGATCAGCGGCTTCGGCCAGGACGGGCCCTACTCGGCGCGGCCGGGCGTCGACCAGATCGCCCAGGGCATGGGCGGCATCATGTCTGTCACCGGCGAGCCTGGGCGGGGGCCGATGCGGGTCGGGGTCGCGGTCTCGGACGTCACCGCGGGCACCCTGGCGGCGCTGGCGGTGATGATGGCGCTCTTCCAGCGCGAGAAGACCGGCGAGGGCCGCTTCGTGCACACCTCGCTGCTGGAGACCGCGATCTTCCTGATGGATTTCCAGGCGGCGCGATGGCTGATGGCCGGCGAGGTGCCCGGCCAGATGGGCAACGACCACCCCACCCTCGCGCCGATGGGCGTGTTCGCCACCGCCGACGGCCACGTGAACATCGCCGCCTCGTCGGCCTCGCTGTTCGAGCGCTTTTGCGACGCCGCCGGCCGGCCCGACTGGCGGGAGGATCAGCGCTGGTCGAGCGCCAAACGACGGGCGGCGAACCGCGCCGCGCTGAACGCCGCGATCGAGGCGGAGACCCTCAAGCATCCCAACGCCTGGTGGGTGGAGCGCCTGGAGACGGCGGGTGTGCCATGCGGCCCCATCCTCTCGGTCGACCAGGTGTTCGCCGATCCGCAGGTGCGGCACCTCGGAGTGGCGACCCCCGTCGAGCATCCGCGGCTCGGGCCGACCCATATGGTCGCCTCGCCGATCCACCTGGAGGGGCTGACCACCGGCGTTCGTTCGGCGGCGCCGCTGAAGGCCGAGGATACCGACGCGGTGCTCGGCGAACTCGGGTACTCGGTGGCCGAAATCGACGCGATGCGACGCCAGGGCGCGATCTGAGCCGCATTTTTGGGCTTGGCTTGCGGGCGGAGCGTTGGCTATGACGCGCGCGATCATGAAGTCATCGAAGCTCGCCACCAGCTTCGCCGATCGCCAGACGGCCTCGGTGGAAGCGAAGAAGGCCCTTGTGGCCAAATTCAAACCCAAGCCGCACGTCGTGGACCCCGATCTGGAGGCCAAGCGAGCGGCGCGCGAGGCCGAGATCGAGGCCCTGCGCGCCAAGCGCGCCGCGGAGCGCAAGGCCAAGCGCGAGGAATCGGCTCGCAAGGAGTCGGAGCGCCGCGCCCTGGAATTCGAGATCGCCGAGGCCATGGAGCTGGAGTTGCGCGCCAAACAGAAGGCCGCCCGCGACGCCCGCTACGCGGCGCGCAAGCAGCGTCGGAAGTAGCCCCCCTCTCCCTCGAGGGGAGGGGTTGGGGCGGGGGTCTGCTTCAGCGGTCCGGGTAGCGGACAGAACCCCCCACCCGGTCACTTCGTGACCACCCTCCCCTCGAGGGCCTGTTGCGCAATTCGATGAGATCGCTCTGAAAGCTCCCTTCCCCCTTGCGGGGAAGGGTTGGGGATGGGGGTGTCAGCTCGGTCGTTGTCGATTCGGCTTGGGAATCTCCGGGTCCTGACGGCAGGCGGTCGGGCTCGCACCCCCACCCCCGACCCCTCCCCGCAAGGGGGAGGGGAGTTTTGCAACAGGCCCTTAAAGGGAGGGGCTAGGGGTGGGGGTTCCATCCAAGCCTCGGGCTGGGCCGGCAAATCTCTTCGAGCGGGCGTC
>DATJRL010000352.1:0-10730 GCA_035504785.1 Caulobacteraceae bacterium | reverse complement strand
GCACCCAGCCGTGGCGCTGGAAGTACGCAATGTCCGCCGCCGTGTGCCGCCGATCCATTGCGTCATCCTAACCGGCCTTCTTCCCTTGCGGGAGAAGGTGTCGCCAACGGCGACGGATGAGGGGTCTCGCCGGCAGCAGTGGTTTGCATGGACCAAGCTCATCCGCGAAGACCCGTCCACCCCTCATCCGACGGGCTCCGCCCGCCACCTTCTCCCGCAAGGGGAGAAGGATGCTTATCCCACCCACTCCCAGGCCAGCGGCGTGCCGCGCTTGACGTCGGCGCGCGCGGCGCGGCCGAGCACCTGGTCGATGTGTTTGGGCGGCAGGCCGAGACCCGGGCGGATGGCGCGGACGTTGTCCTTGGTGAAAGTCTCGCCCGCCTTGACGTCCCGGGTGACATACAGCGAGCGGCGATGCAGCAGCGATTGCTTCTCCGCCTCGGTGTAGCCGTAACGAACCTCGCCCATCGCCTGCCAGGCGCGCTCGGTTTCGACGACCAGGCTTTCCAGCTCGTGCGGCTCCAGCGAGAAAGCGGAATCGACGCCGCCGTCCGCCCGCGCCAGGGTGAAGTGCTTCTCGATCACTGTCGCGCCCAGCGCCACCGCCGCCACCGAGGCGCCCACGCCCATGGTGTGGTCCGAGAGTCCCACCTGGCAGCCGAACAGGTCGCGGAGGTGCGGAATGGTGCGCAGGTTGGTGTTTTCGGGGCTCGCCGGATAGGTCGAGGTGCATTTCAGCAGCACCAGGTCGCGGCAGCCCTCGCCGCGCGCCGCCCGCACGCTTTCGTCCAGTTCCGAGACGCTGGCCATGCCGGTGGAAACGATCATCGGCTTGCCGGTGGCCGCGATCTTCCGGATCAGCGGGATGTCGGTGTTCTCGAAGCTGGCCACCTTGTAGGCGGGCGCGCCGAGCTCTTCGAGGAAGTCGACAGCGGTCTCGTCGAACGGTGTCGAGAAACACTCCAACCCGAGCTCGTTGGCTCGCCGCATGATCGGCGCATGCCAGTCCCACGGCGTGTAGGCGAGCTGGTAGAGTTCGTAGAGGTTGCGCCCGGCCCACAGGCTGTTTGGATCCTCGATGCGGAACGCGCCTTCGTCGATGTCGAGGGTCATGGTGTCGGCGGTATAGGTCTGCAGCTTGACCGCGTGGGCGCCGGCGCGCGCCGCGGCCTCGACGATGGCCAGGGCGCGCTCCAGCGACTGGTTGTGGTTGCCGCTCATCTCGGCGATCACGAACGGGCGAACGCCGGGTCCGATGGTGCGGCGGCCGAGGGTGATGGCCTGACTCACGGCGATTCTCCGAAGATCAGTTCCGCCGCTTCCGCGAGCGAGGTGACCATGCGCATGGCCTCCGCTTCGGGGCTCGGCGCGGGTTTGGCGATGGTGCGAGGGAGGGGCCGGCGCAGGTGGATCACGCCCATGCCCAGCCGATGGGGTCCGATGAAGTCCTTCGACGGATCGTCGGCGACATAGACGCAGGCGTCGGCGCCGACGCCCAGCAGCGCCGCCGCCGCCAGGAAGGGCTCGACGGCCGGCTTGGGCAGATCGATGTCGTCGGTGCAGACGACGGCGTCCAGCCGGCTCGCCAGGTCCAGCGCGTCGATCTTGCGCCTCTGGACGAGCGACTTGCCATCGGTCACCAGGCCCAAGCGGATGCCGTCGCGGCGGGCGCGCTGCAGGAAGGGCGCGACGTCCGGGAAGGTGGAGATGGTTGGGTGGTGGGTGCGGTAGACATGCAGCAGCGTGGCGACCCAGCCCTCGCCGCGGCCGGAGGGCGGCGGGATGCGCTGGAAGACCCCGGCGCGACCGTTCTGGCCGACATCCGCGCTCAGCCGTTCGCGCCAGGCGGTGCGCCGCCCGCTGTCCGGTCCGGCGATGAAATCGGCGACGGCGCCGAGCCCGCTCTCGAAATAGCTCCACTCGGCGTAGAGGGTGTCGTCGAGGTCGAAGATGACGGCGCGGGGCGGGACGTGCGTCATGCCGGCCGCCCGGAGGACGGTCGGGCAGCGGGCAAGAGGCGCGGGGACCTGGGCCAGGCGCCGCTCACGTGGCCGCCTCCGGGTGGGGGTCGCCCAGCTCGAGCTCGAAGAGCCGTTCGGCGATCTTCCAGTCCTCCAGCGTATCGATGTCCTGCACCAACCGCCGCGGAAGCATCACCGGCAGGCTGCGGTCGGAGAGGATCGCGTCGCCACGTCGCCAGGCATCCGCACGGCCCCAATAGAACTGGCCGGCGTCGTGAAATGCGTCTTCGAGATCTTGCGACCGCGTCTCGCGGTATTGCGGGTAGTACGCTTCGATGGCGCCGTCGGCGTTGATCCGCACGGCGCGCTGCACGGGAAACGGATAGCTGGTGACGCTGAACGCGAAGCTCTTGTCCGGTCGCGCGGCCAGCGTCTCGAAGCCTTCGCGAAGATACCGGGGCTGCAGCAGCGGCGCGGTCGCATAGAGGCAGCAGACGTAACCGAGGCCATCTCCCAGGGCCTCGATCGCGTGACGAACCACCGCCAGCGTTGGGGTATGGTCGTCGGCCAACTCCACCGGCCGCATGAACGGCGTCTCCGCCCCGTACTCCCGCGCGACCTGGGCGACCTCCTCATCGTCCGTCGACACCACGATCCGGCCAAAAAGGCTGCTGGCCCTTGCAGCGGCGACCGTCCAGGCGAGCATCGGGCGACCGTGGAAGAGGCGGATGTTCTTTCGTGGGATCCGCTTCGAGCCGCCGCGCGCCGGAATGACGGCAATGCAGCTATCGTTCGTCGTCGGCACCGCCACCGCACCAAAAACCAGGTATCGTCTTGAGGCGCCGCGTGTATTCGTCGCCGAACTCGCCGCGCCAGAAAATCTGCTGTTCGGTCCGAGCGTGATCCTGGGTGCTCATGCCGTTTTCATGCGCTGCACCGGTTAACAGTCGGTCGAGATTTCAGTCCCGCCCGCCGAGCCGCCCAGCCCCGGGCGGCTTTCGGCAATGGTTCATGCGTCTAGGTTATAGCAGGCCCATGGACAGCCCGATACGCGTACGGCCCGCGACCGGCGACGATTGCCGCACGATCTGGCTTTGGCGGAACGACCCGCTGACCCGGGCCATGTCGCGGACGCCCGACATGGTGCCCTGGGAGACGCACCAGACCTGGTTCTCGAAGGCCCTGGCTGATCCCGCTCGCACCATACTGGTGGGCGAGGCGGCGGGCGAAGCCGTCGGCATGGTGCGGTTGGACCGGGGCGGCGAGACAGACGTCTCCATCGACATCGCGCCGTCGCACCGCGGTCGCGGCTTCGGGCGCGCGCTCCTCGAAGCGGCGCTGAAGGGCGTCGCGGGGCGCCTGGTGGCCGACGTCAAGTGCGAGAACGCCGCGAGCCGGTCGCTCTTCGAACGGGTCGGGTTCGTCCCTGACGCGCCGAAGAACGGCCTCATCCGCTACCGTCGAGGCTAAGGCGGGCCCGCCAAGTCGAAGGCGGCGGGGTAGTCCGCTTTCAGGGGCGTGGCGAGCGCGCCGTGGATCAGCTCCAGGGCCATGAACGCCTCGCCGTGGCTGGCGTAGGGGCTGATCAAGTTCGCCGCCGCGGCGTGGGAAAAGCCGAACCGAGGGTAGTAGGGCGGATGGCCGAGCACGATCACCGCCTCGGCGCCCATCGACCGCACCGCCTCTATCCCGGCCCGGCAGAGCGCGTCCCCGATCCCACGCCGCTGCACGTCGGGCCGGACGGCGACGGGGCCCAGCGCGGCCAGGAACCGGGACGGCGGCGCGGTCATCCGACTGAACAGGACATGGCCGACGATCTCGCCGTCGTCGTCCTCGGCGACCAGGTCGGCCAGCGCCGCGCCTTCGGCGCGCACCCCGTCGACGATTCGCGACTCCAGCGGCCCGGCGAACGCCGCGTCGACGATGCGCCGGATCGCGTCGTAGTCCGCCGGGGTGGACGCCCTCACCACACCCCGATCTTCTCGGCCTCGTGATGCGACAGCGGCTTGTGCGCGGCTTCGTGGTCCTTCTCGGCGAGGAACCGCACCGCCTCCAGCGCCGCCATGCAGCCCATTCCAGCCGCGGTGACCGCCTGACGATAGACGTCGTCGGTGACGTCGCCCGCGGCGTAGACGCCTTCGATGTCGGTGGACGCCGTGCCGTGCTTCACATGCAGGTAGCCCGCGGCGTCCATCTTCAGCTGGTCCTTGAACAGCTCCGAGGCCGGCGCGTGGCCGATCGCGACAAAGACCCCGTCGCAGGCCAGATCGCGCGTCTGCCCGTGGTGGCCGACGTGGCGCAGCCGCACCCCGACGACGCCGCGCGGCTCGTCGGTTCCGAGCACCTCGGCGACGGCGTGGTCCCAGATCACCTCGATCTTCGGGTGGGCGAAGAGCCGCTCCTGGAGGATGCGCTCGGCGCGCAGCTCGCCCCGGCGGTGCACCAGCGTCACCTTGGACGCGAAGTTGGTGAGGAACAGCGCCTCCTCGACGGCGGTGTTGCCGCCGCCGACCACCACCACGTCCTTGCCGCGGTAGAAGAAGCCGTCGCAGGTGGCGCAGGCGGAGACGCCGAAGCCCTGGAACTGCTGCTCGCTCGGCAGGCCCAGCCACTTCGCCTGAGCGCCTGTGGCGATGATCAGCGTTTCGGCCAGCCAGCGCTCGCCGGAATCGCAGCTGATGCGGAACGGCCGACGCGAGAGGTCGACCTTGGTGACGATGTCGCCGACGATCTCGGTCCCGACATGGGCGGCTTGCGCCGCCATCTGCTCCATCAGCCACGGTCCCTGGATCACGTCGGCGAAGCCGGGATAGTTCTCGACGTCGGTGGTGATGGTCAGCTGGCCGCCGGGCGCGAGGCCGGCGATCAGCACCGGCTTCAGGAGCGCGCGAGCCGCATAGATGGCGGCGGTGTAGCCGGCTGGGCCGGAGCCGATGATCAGGCAGCGGGTCTGTCGGGGATCGGACATGTCGGACTTTTTCGCGGTCGATTCAGGCCCCACTATGTAGGCGAGCCGGCGCGTCAGGGCGAGGGCTTGGCCTGGAGGGGAGTGTCGAGACGATGCGTGGTTCGAGACGCGTTCCGACCAGCGCTCCCCGCCCTGACGAACATCTCCGCACCCCGACAACTCTCGTCATCCCGCGAAGCCGCTGCTTCGTACTCCTCGCCGCCGCGCGCACCGGTCAACCCCGGGCGCTGCCGCGGGAGCCGCGACGTCGCTCCGTTCTAGCCTCGCCTGGCTTGGCGTGACCACCGCTCCCCGCGTCCTCTTCTTCGCGGACGCCGGCCCCGAGGTCGGTGGCGGCCATGTGATGCGGTGCCTGACGCTGGCGCGCGCGCTGGTGGAACGCGGCGCCGACTGCGCGTTTCTGGAGTCCCGCGCCGCCGCGCCGATCCTGCGCCGCTTCGGATGGCCGGAGCACGCGCTGGTCGCCATGGTCGAGGCCGAGACGCTCGAGGCGCTGGTCGCCTCGGGGCGCGAGTTCGCCGACCGCTTCGAGGCGGACGCCGTGGTGATCGACCATTATGGCGTCGGGGCGGCGGAGGAGACCACGCTGCGCGGGTTGCACCGGCGCATCGTCGTCATCGACGATCTCGCCAATCGCCTCCACGCCTGCGACTTGCTGATCGATCCCGGCTATGGCCGACGCCGCGCCGACTATTCGCGGCTCGTGCGGGCGGGATGCGTCACGCTGGTGGGACCGGGCCACGCCTTGATCCGCCCCGAATTCGCCCAGGCGCGGCCCCGGGCCCTGAGCCGCAGGGCCAGGCACGATCCGGTGCGCCGCGTGCAGGTGTCGCTCGGCCTTACCGACGTCGGCGGGATCACTGGCGAGGTCGTCGCGGCGCTGACGCCGCACCTCGGCGACGTGCGCCTGGAGGTGGTGGTGGGTGCGGACGCGCCGAGCTACGAAGCGCTGGCCGCGAGCGCCGAGGCCGAGGGCCGCATTCGCCTGCACCCCGACGCCGACATGCCCGCGCTGACCGCGGAGTGCGATCTCGCGGTCGGCGCGGGCGGCTCCAGCACCTGGGAGCGAGCTTGCCTCGGCCTGCCGTCGATCACCCTGATCCTGGCCGACAACCAGGTCGAGACCGCCGAGCGCCTGGAGACCTCGCGGGCGACGCTCGCCGTCGACGCGCGCGCGCCGGGTTTCGAACCGGGGCTGATCGACGCCTGGCGGCAGCTGACGCAAGACGCTTCGCTGCGCTGGACCCTCAGCCAGCGCGCCAGCGAGCTGTGCGACGGCCGCGGCGCAGATCGGGTCGCCGACGCGGCGATCGACCTGCTGACGCCACGCTAGTGTGGTGAACCAGAAGTTCGCCCGATCGTAGGGGGCGGGCGCGGAGGCGAACTTCAGGTTCGTAAACCACACTAGAATCATAGACTTCCTAGTGCCCTTAGCGAGTCCGAAGTTCGCCCGGCGCTCGCCCCCATGCGGTTGCGAACTTCGGACTCGGGACACTAGCCGATTGCGGGCGGCTCGAAGCCGAGCGTCCGCAGGCGCGCGGCCATCGCGCGCCGCATCGCCCGCCAGTCGCCGGCGAGGATCGCCAGGCGCACCACATCGGCGCGCTCGCCGCCATGTTCGACGTGGCCGCGCAGGCGCGCCTCTGGCCCAAGGCCGCAGGACTCGAGCCGCGCGAGCAAGGCGGCGTCGCCCGCCGGCGCCTCGCACCAGAGCTTGGCGAACCTGAGACCCTCGAAGACGTACTCGCAGCCCCAGTAGTGGACGTAAGCCTCTACGCCGACGTCCGGGGCGTCGAGATGATGCGCCCATGCGCAGCGTTGGTGGCCGCGATCGACGTCCACGACACCCGCCAAGCCCGCAGGCGCCCCGCCCAGCTCGACGATCCACCCCTGCCGGAGCGGATCGCCCTTCGCGGACGCCAGCCACGCCGCCGCCTCGCCGGGCTCGAGCCAGGCGACCAGGTGGCCACCATCGGCGGGACCGAGCGGGCGCAGGTCGATGTGTCGGGTCGCTCCCCGGGCGGGGGAGGTCACACCCACTCGATCTTGAGGATCTCGTAGGCCTTGACGCCGCCGGGGGTGTTCACCTCGACCACATCGCCGGTCTCCTTGCCGATCATCGCGCGAGCGATCGGCGAGGCGATGGAGATCTTGCCGAGACGCACGTCCGCCTCGTGCTCGCCGACGATCTGGTAACGAGCCGATTCCTCGGTGTCCTCGTCCACGACGCTGACAGTGGCGCCGAACTTGACCTGGTCGCCCGAGAGCTTGGACACGTCGATGATCTGGGCGCGCGCGATCTGGTCCTCGATCACGGCGATTCGACCTTCGATCCAGCCCTGCCGCTCCTTGGCGGCATGGTACTCGGCGTTTTCCGAGAGATCGCCATGGGTGCGCGCCTCGGCGATCGAGGCGATCACCGTCGGCCGTTCCTGCGTCTTCAAACGCTTCAGTTCTTCGTCGAGGGCGTGATAGCCCTCGGCGGTCATGGGCACCTTGTCCATACGGGTGTTGGCTCGACTCGCCCTTCGTGAAAATCCGTCCACCGGCCGCGGGCGCGGACGTCCGGGGGGAAAAATACTAGGTGCGAAGGGCCCAAAACTCAAGAGGTAGAGGTGACGCATGCTGCCGGGGTGGGACAACTACTTCATGATGATGGGCGCGGCCGCCGCCAGCCTGATAGGCCTGCTGTTCGTCGTGATCACCCTCACCGCCGGCTTCGAGCGCGCCAACGCCCTGCGTGGGCAGGCCCTCTACATGACGCCCACGATGGTGAATTTCGCCGTCGTGTTCGCCATCGCCGCGGTCGCGGAGATGCCGCGGCTGCCGCGGTCGGCGTTCGCCGGCCTGGCCGCGATGGCCCTGGCCCTCGGCCTGCTGAACGCCATTCGCTCCAGCCTGGGGATCGCCCATCCGCGCCCTGGCGCGCCGCCGCCGCACTGGTCGGACCTGTGGATGTACGGCGTCGGGCCAGGGCTGCTGCACGTGCTGGGGCTCGCCTTCTGCGTCCTGATCCTGCGCGGAGCGCCTTGGGCCGCGCCGTCGCTGGCGGGTCTGCTGCTCGTGCTGCTGCTCGTCGGGGTCCGCAACGCCTGGGACCTGATCACCTCGATCGCGCCGATGCGCGGGTCGCAGCCGCCCGGGTAGGGTTCAGCTCACGGTCTCGGCGCTGTAGCGGGCGATGAGGCCCGTGCGGATGGCGAAACGGTAGACGGCCGCGAAGGCCGCGCAGGCGAGCGCCAGGTAGATCAGCGCCAGCCCGCCTCCGATTGCCAACTGGTCCCAGGGGGCCGGCTTGCCCGAAACGACGGCCCGCATGCCCTCGAAGACGTAGGACGGCGGCAGCGCCTTGGCCACGATCTGCATCCAGCCCGGCAGCACGTTCAGTCGATAGAACACGCCGGCGAAAGGCGCGAGCAGGGTCGGAATGGGCCAGATCAGCCACTCCGACGCCGGCCCCAGTCTCAGGACCATCGCGGCGCCCAGGACGCCGAGGCCGATGCCGGTCAGAAACAGGACGCCCAGGAACGGGACGAGGGCGACGCCATAGGCCAGGAACGACAGGCCGAAGAGCGCCCAGGCCAGGGTGAACATCACGAGCAGCGCCACGAAGCTGTTGGTCACGCCGATGGCCACCAGGCCGGTCAGGTACTCGGAGGTCCGCATCGGCGTGGCGAACACATTGAGGAAATTGCGCGACCACACGTCCTCGAAGAAGGCGGTGGTGATGCCCTGCATCACCCGGGTGAGGAAGTCCCACAGCAGCACCGCGCCCAGCAGCGCCGGCACGAAGTTGAAGCTCGAACGGCTCACCTGGCCGAGGAAGCGGGTGATGAACCCCCAGAGCACGATGTCGAGCGCCACCCAGATGAACAGCGGCAGCACCCGCTGCGGGCTCGATCGGTAGAGGTAGAGCTGGCGCAGCACCACGGCGCCGACGCGGCGGAGGTTCATGCGATCGACCCGGCTGGCTGCGGCGTCCCGCCGTGCAGCGCTTCGTGCGCCACCGCGACGAAGAGGTCGTCGAGGCTGGCCGCGCCGTGCAGGGCGGGCAGCGCCTTCGGGTCCCCCTCCAGGAGGATGCGTCCGCGCGAGACGAACAGGATCCGGTCGCAGACCGCCTCCACCTCGTACATGTTGTGGCTGGTCCAGAGCACGCCGCACTGGCCGGTGTCGACGAACTGGGAGATGCCGGCGCGGATATCGCGGGCGGTGGAGGGATCGATCGAGGCGGTGGGCTCGTCGAGAAGCAGAAGGCGCGGGCGGTTCAGCATCGCCTTGGCCAGCGACAGCCGCGTGCCCTCGCCGGACGAGAGCACCCCCGCCCTCGTCTTCCGAAAACGGACGAGATCGAACTCGCTCAGCACCTCGTCGATGCGTTTGCGGAGGTTCGGCACGTCGTAGATCATTCCGAACACGCGCAGGTTCTGCTCGACGGTGAGGTTGCCGGGCAGCGGGGCGTAGACGGCGGCGAAGTTGGTGCGGGCCAGCGCGGCCGAGCGGTCGACCTTCAGATCGATCCCCTCGATCTCGATCCGCCCGGTGGTCGGCGCCAGGACCCCGAGGATCATGTTGATCGTGGTCGTCTTGCCGGCCCCATTCGGTCCCACCAGTCCGACGATCTCGCCCGGCGCGACGACGAAGCTCAGGTCGTCCACCGCCCTCAGGTCGCCGAACGACTTGCCCAGGTGCTCGACGGCGAGGACGGGCGTGGTCATGGCGTCTTGATAGCCGGCAAGGCGGATGCGCGCACCAGGCGGCGGAGCTTCGCCGCCGCGCCTCGACCTACTCCGACCCGTTTCTCGGCGGCGCGCGGTACCAGGCGAGTTGTTCGCTGGTGGCCAAAAGCCGCCCGTCGCGGCTCCAGTAGCTGGAGCGCTCGTCCGAGGCGCCGCCGCCGCCCACCCGGCCCTCGCATTCGACCAGGATGTAGTCGTCGCCAACCTCGGCCAGCTCCTCGGCGGTGGCGTGCAGGTAGGCGGTGAGCGAGAGCGTGGTGGTCATGATCGTCGGCCCGAGCGCATACATGGCGCGCGGCGCGGAGTTGTCGGTGACCATGCCCAGCAGCGCCTTGTCGAACGGTCCCCGGCGCGAGCGCACCCACGCCAGCGACAGCGAGCTGTCGCCCGGCGTCGGCGGGAAGCCTTCCAGCGTGCGCCTCTCGAAGGTGGAGGCGCCGTAGCGCCGCGCCGCGAGATCGGGCGGGTCGGGGCTCGGCAGGCTGTCGGGGTCGGGCGCGTCCGGCATCCGGGCGAAGGCGAAGGACGGGGTGCGCGGCCGCCGCGCCAGGGTGACGATTCCGTGCACGCCGACCTGGTCCGACCCGGCCGCCAACAGCTCCACTTCCCACACGCCGATCGACCCGCCCTGGCGCAGTCGTCGGGTGCGGACGTCGAGGTCGCCGGCGTGCGTCGCGGCGGCGTAGGTGAGCGTCAGCGACAGCGCCTCGCCCACCGCCTCCGGCTCGGCTTCCAGCACCCGCACGAAGAGCCCGATCGCATAGCCGCCCCAGAGCCCGCCGCCGGGATTGCTCCACTCCGGCCCGGCCACGGTGGTCCACCGGCCGGGCCCGACGGCGTTGAGGGGAATGTCGAGGGCATGGTTCGCGATCATGACGGCTCTCTTACCCAACCGTCGTTGCGTCACGGAAGCCCCAGCTTGGCCGCGCCGCCGCGCTTGCCCTTTGGCGCGCCGGATGGTTTGCCGTTCGGCCAGCGTGGGAGACGTGCGATGGACGGCGTTTGGCGGATCTTCGGCTCGGAGATGTCACCCTATTCGGTGAAGGTCCGATCCTACTTCCG
>DATJRL010000351.1:0-5721 GCA_035504785.1 Caulobacteraceae bacterium | reverse complement strand
CTGGTGCTGCCGGTCGAGGGAGGACCCCTGGTCTACGCCACCCGCTACGCTCACGATCTCGTCCTGCGCATCAAGCTGGCGAACGGCCATGACGTGGACGTCGCGGCGCGCGCTGACGCGGAGAAGGGCGGCTTCGTCGTCGACACGTCCGCCCTGACCCCCGCGACCTTCGGGCAAGGAACGGAGGGCGTCATCCACGGCCAGTGGGGGTTCACGCCCTTCGACGGGCCGCAGGTGTCCCTGCGCGGCGATCGCGCGCAAGGCTGGACGCTCTCGGACGAGGCGCGGCGATCGCTGGTGGTCGGTCGCTCCGACCCGCTCACTCTGACCGGCGACGCCGCGTGTGTCGACAAGGTCGCGGTGAGCACCCCGGAGGGCCGGATGTCCGATGTCGCGTGGCGGCTTTCGGGGCCGGACAAGCTGTCGCTGACCCTGCCGCTGACCAAAACCGAGCCGGGCGGGCTGTCGCTTTCGATATGGCGGTATGGCGCCGCGGCGCCGCAGATCGTTCCGCTGCGGGCCTACGCGCCGGCGAGCGAGATCGCCGCCTTCGCCTTCGCCGCGGGTGACCAGGCTGGCGTGCTCGAAGGCAGCCGGCTCGACGAGGTGGCCGAACTGCGGCTCGCCGGGGTCGCCTTCAAGCCAAGCGAGTCGCAACCCACCCCGGGCGAATTGACCATGCTGGCGGTGTCGCCAGACGCCGCCGCGGCGCTCGCAGCGGGGCGGACGCTGACCGCCGACATAGACTTGAAGGACGGCCGGCGAGAGCAGCTCGCGGTCAAGGTGTCGCCGCCGCGGCCGACGGTGGCGCTGATCGCCAAGAGCGTTCGCCGACCGCTTGCCACCGACGGGCTGATTATCCGGCTGGGTGACGATCGGGAGCTTGCGCAGGACGGGGTGCTGGCCTTCTCGTTTCGCGCCCTGCGGCCCGCCGCGCTGGCGGCTGACGTCTCGGTCGAGGTCGCGACCGCCGACGGCCGAGGCTCGGTCACCCTGACGCCGAAGGACGGGGTGACGCTGGAAGACGCGAGGGTCGGCGTCGTCACGCTCGACTTGGCCAAGGCCTTCGACAGCTCGGTCTTCGGGCCGCTGCGGTTCCGCTTGGTCGAGGAGGGGACCGCCAGCAACTGGCAGTCGCTGGGAACCCTGGTGCGCCTGCCGATCCTCAAGACCTTGGCCTGCCGCAAAGCTCGGCGCGCGGGTTGCGAGTTGGCCGGCGATCGGCTCTTCCTGCTGGAGTCGGTGTCGGCCGACGCCGCCTTCGCCCAGCCTGCCGTGGTGCAGCCAGGATTCGCCGGCGATACGCTCGTCGTCCCGCACCCCGACGCCGGCCGCCTTTACGCTCGACTCCGCGATGCGCCGGACATCGTGAACGCCGTCGACATCTTCGAGCCCGGCCAGGACGTGGCGTTGGCGGGCCGAACTCCCCCCGCTTCGACCGCTGGCCCGAATTAGGCGCCATGGACGCTCGCCGCAAGCACAGGGCAGTCGCTTGAAAGAGCCCGTTGCGCCGTGATTATGCTTGCTCGCAACCGCGCTTCATGGGGCTGGCTTTAATGGAACGTTCATTTGGGTTGGGGGGCGAGGGCTATTCAGCCATCCGCCGCGCCGAGCGTATGAAGCGGCCGCTGGCAGGGCGCCTTATGATCGCCGCGGCGTTGATCTCCCTCCTGTCCTGCCCCAACACATCGGAGGCGCGTCCACGCCCCAAGCCAGAGCGCGCACCGACGGCCGCCGCCGCGGACATCTGGGTGGCGACATGGGAGGCCAGCCCCGAGCCACAGCGGCCGCCGTTGGTGAAGCTCGCGAACGAGACCGTGCGCATGGTGGCGCACGTCAGCCTTGGCGGCATCTTTATCCGCGTGCGTCTCAGCAACGAGTTCGGCGACAAGCCGCTGACCATCGGCGCGGCTCACCTGGGCCTCTCAGCTGGGACTGGAGGCGGCGTGCAGCCCGGCTCCGACCGGACGGTCACCTTCGGCCATCAACCCACCATCACCATCCCCCCGGGCGCCCGGGTGCTCAGCGACCCGGTGAGTCTGACTGTCCCCTCGCAGGCCGACGTTGTCGTCAGCCTTTACTTTCCAGGCGATGTCGGGGCCGTCACAGAGCACTATTTCGGGCTACAGACCTCTCGCCTCGCCCCGGGCGACAACACCGCCGCCCTGGAGTTTCCGAGCGCGGAAACGATCACCAAGCAAGTGATCCTGACCGGCCTCGACGTGTCCGCCGCCTCGGGAACGAAGACCGTTGTCGCACTTGGCGACTCGCTCACCGGCGGCTTCGGCTCGACCATGGATGCGAACCGTCGCTGGCCGGACGATTTCTCGGCTCGGGTGCTCGGGCCAAAGGGCCTGTCGAAGCTCTCTGTGGTGAACGCGGGGATTAGCGGCAACCGGCTGCTGCACGACTTCTTCGGCCCCAACGCGCTCTCGCGATTCGATCGCGACGTGCTCAGCCAGCCGAACGTCGGCTACCTGGTCGTCGAACTTGGCATCAATGACCTGGGGCTGCCTGGCGGACGCAACCTCCCGGAAGAAGAGGTGAGCGCCGACGACATGATCGCCGGCTTCCGGCAGCTCATCGTTCGGGCCAACAGTTACGGCATCAAGGTCTTCTTCGGCACCATTCCACCGTTCGCCGGCTTCACCGAGAGGCCGGGGTTCTACAGCGACGCCGCCGAAATCAAGCGCGAAGCGATCAACGATTGGATTCGGACCAACACGGAGGCTCAGGGGTACATCGACTTCGAGGCGGCGCTGCGCGATCCCGACAACCCGAGGCGCCTCAACCCGCGTTACGACAGCGGCGACCACCTCGATCCCAATGACGCGGGTTATCAGGCGATGGCCGACGCGATCGAGTTCAGGCTGTTCGAATAGCGCGGACGACGGCCGGGTGCGTCCCTGCATCCTCCTTGCCCCAAAGAGTCACCGAAGGCTCAGGGTGGACCGCGTGTTGATTCGTACTCGACATCGCCTTGCTCGTTGCCGGGCAATGGGTCGGGCAAATCGAGGTGAACGGTCCGCACGTACCTCAAGCCCGCCTTCTCCATGACCCTCCGCGACGCCAGGTTCACCGCCATTGTCCACGCGTAAATGCGCTTGTAGCGCAGCCTGGCGAACCCGGCTTCCACAAGCGCCTTGGCGCCCTCGGAGCCATAACCACGGCCCCAGGCCGCTCGGCGCAGCCGGTATCCGAGCTCCGCCGAGCCCGGCTCGGCGCCACACCGTAGGGAGAACCACCCGACGAACGAGCCCGGGCCCTTCTCAACGGCGGCCCAGACGTCCGGTTCGTGTCCGCGAGGCGTCAGATAAGAGGCGTCTTCATCCGGTTCGTCCGGAGGTTGGGTTCGGCCGCCATTGAGGAAGCGCATGACTTCAGGGTCGCGCTCCAACGCGATCAGGTCGGCCTTGTCCGCCTCGGTCACCGGGCGAAGAACCAGACGCTCCGTCTCAAGGACGATTTCCACGTGGGTCACCATAGCCGCACCGAAGTGTCCGCCAACCCCCGGCGCCAGCGGACAGGAGTTCCGCCGGTCAGCGGCCTTGTCCGCGGTGGTTTGGCGGGTGGACGCTCGTGTTCAGCCCGGTGCGTAAGGCGACAGGCCCGGCAGCCCGTCGATCGAGACCGCATTCGCCTCGCGCCGTCGCGCCGCCCATTCCTCGTGCGGCCGGGCGTCGACCCAGCGGCGAAGCTGATCGCGATCGCCCTTGTAGTCGAAGAAGGGCACGCCCCAGCCGCAACTGTCGGCCACGCGGTGGATGTGGACGGTGACGACGCCGCGCGCGCGCTCGAAGCCTGGAAACAACGTCATCTTCTCCGCGAAGCCGGGCTCGTCGAACGAGCAGGTCTCGCCACGCCCATAGAGCCGCAAGATGTTCGCCGGTCCCTCGAAGGCGCAGAACATCAGCGTGATGCGGCCATTCTCGCGAAGATGCGCATGCGTCTCGATCCCCGAGCCGCCGAGATCCACGTAGGCGACGGTCCGGGCGTCGAGGATCGCGAGACTGTCGTAGCCCTTCGGCGAGACGTTGACGGAGCCCTCGGCCGAGAGAGGCGCCGTCGCCACGAAGAAGAGCTTCTGGCGGCGGATGAAGGCCATCAGCGTCTCGTCGAGCTCGTCATAGACACTGCTCACCGGCCCCTCCTTCCACGGTCGTCGGAATCCCCAAAGCGATCGCCGACGAGTCGCGCGGCGAGACTCCCAAGCTATTGAAAACATGGAGCGGGCGGGGGGAATCGAACCCCCGACATTCAGCTTGGGAAGCTGACGTTCTACCTCTGAACTACGCCCGCAAATTCAAATACTTAGGTCGATATCGACTTGATCCCTGTCTCCGAATTGCCTCCTCGTCGCCTGCTGCCGTTTGTAGCGGCAAGCGCCGCTTCCCGCCAGCTTCGGCGTCAGAGCTCCACGAGGATCCGTTCCATCGCCGCATCGGCGCGCTTGTAGCCTCGCCGCGGCGCCTGCGAAGGTTCTTCCGAGACGACGGCGCCGCGCGCTCGAAGCAGTGGAGCCGGTGCGGCGCCTGCTCGGTGAAGAGAATGACGCCTTCGAAGTCAGTCTCGATAAGAACGCGAAAGCCGCCGCTCCAACGGTGAAGATGGGGGATAGCGGACATCCGCGCCTGGCCACGAAGCGGACTCTGAGATGCGCGGTTCCTTGACGGAAGGCGGCGGTCGCGGGTGTCGAACACATGCCCGGACCGGCTTGCGTCAGGTGCTCGGAGCGTTCCGCCTGAATTGGCGACGTCGCGGCGATGGCGCCGCCCATTTCCGAGGCAGTGCTGCGCCGCGGCGGTGATCCCCGCTCCTCTGTTATTACGAACGCGCGAGATCGTACTACTCGACCTGCGGACAGGCATGGCAAAGGACGCTTCGATGCGGGTTCGGCAGGGCGGGTGGCGAGCGACGTTGGCGGCGGTGCTGTGCGGAATGGCGCTCGCCGCCTGCGGCAAGGCGCCCTCCGATGAGGCGACCGGCGCCTCCGCTGCGCCTGGCCCGAACCGCGTCTACACGGTTGCTTGGACCATCTACGCCGGCTGGATGCCATGGCCCTACGCCGACGAGGCTGGGATCGTGAAGAAGTGGGCCGACAAGTACGGGGTCAAGATCAAGATCGTGCAGGTGAACGACTACGTGGAGTCGCTGAACCAGTTCAGCGCCGGCAAGGTCGACGCAGTCACCTCGACCACCATGGACGCGCTGACCGTCCCGGCCGCGGGCGGTCGCGACTCAACGGTGCTGATGATCGGCGACTACTCCAACGGCAATGACGGCATCATCCTCAAGGGCGCCGACCAGCTGACCGCCATCAAGGGCCGCTCGGTAAACCTGGTGGAGAACTCTGTCTCGCACTACCTGCTGGCGCGCGGCCTGGAGTCGGTCGGGCTGAAGCTGCCGGACGTTAACGTGGTCAATACGTCGGACGCCGACATCGTCGCCGCCTTTGGCGCGCCCCAGACCACGGCCCTGGTCACCTGGAACCCACAGCTCTCCGAAGTGAAAAAGATGCCCGGGGCGCACGAAGTGTTCGACTCCTCGAAGATCCCCGGCGAGATCCTCGACACCCTCATCGTCGACACCGCCACGCTGAAGGCCAACCCCAACCTGGGCAAGGCTCTGACCGGCATCTGGTACGAGACGCTGGCGCTGGCGACGCGTGACGACGCCCAGGGCCGCGCGGCCCGTACGGAGATGGCCAGGCTGTCGGGGACG
>DATJRL010000350.1:0-3147 GCA_035504785.1 Caulobacteraceae bacterium | reverse complement strand
GCGTCGGGCGGCTCGTCGAGGGCGAGCAGCTTCTCCGTCGCGATCATGCCCCCCGCTTCGCGGAAGTCGCCGTGCACGACGAGGCGGCGATCGATCTCCCGCCCGGCGCGCTCGAGCCCGCGCACGAACCCGGCGAGCCGCTCCCGCCCCGTCGTGGTCTCGGCCGGACCGGCGACGCAGGCGATGCGCTCGAAACCGCCCTCGGCGAGGTGCAGCGCCGCCTGCTCAGCCCCGAGGGCGTTGTTGGTGACGACCCGGTCGACGTCGTAGCGGTCGAGCCGCCCGTTCACGGTGACGACCGGCACGCCGCTCGCGAGCACGCGGTCGAGGTGGTTGGCGTGGGCGCGCGCCGGTGCCAGCACGATGCCCGAGACGTGCTCGGCCAGCGCCAGCTCGAGGTAGGAGGCCTCCTTGGTCACCTCCTCGTCGGTGTTGCACAGCACGACGGAATAGCCGGACGCGTACGCGAGGTCCTCGATGCCGCGCACCATCTCGGTGTAGAAGGCGTTGCGCACATCCGAGACGAGCAGCGCCCAGACGCGGGTCTGGCGCGTGCGCAGCGCCTGCGCAAGGCGGTTGGGTCGGTAGCCGAGCTCGGCCGCCGAGCGCCGGACGCGTTCGGCAAGGTCGCGGTCGACGTGCGGGTTGTCGTTGAGCACGCGCGAGACGGTCGCCTTGGAGACGCCGGCGGCGCGGGCGACGTCCGACATGGTCGTCATCGACCCGGCACCGTACAGCGGGCGGGTGGCGGCCGCCCGGCGTCGCCGCCCTGCTTGTCCTTGCACTGCCGGCGCAGCATGGCGTCACCGGGTCCGTCGACCTTGACGGGCCGCGCCGGGCCGGTTATCGTCTCAGCAACCGATTTCACCAAGATGTCCTCCGAGGGTCCTGCGCACACTATCAGCGCACTACAACTGGACCAGAGGACGAGCAACCGATCTCACGGTGGGGGCGCGATGATCCGGGTGGGGGTGCTCACGTTCAGCGATGGAGGCGCCGCCGCCGGCAGCCTCGACCGGCAGGGCGGCCTCGACGAGCAGGCCGGCTCGACCGGCAGGGCAGCCTCGACCGGCAGGGCCGCCGGCACGAGCGGCCGCGGGGGGTGACGTCGAGGCCCTCGCCGGCGGCCGGCGGCTGGCGGCCGGCGGCTGGCGGCCGGCGGCGCCCCGCCCCGCCCTCGCCGTCCGAGCCGGGCCGTAACCGACGGACACCAGACAGCAAGCGGTACCGACAGAAGGGGAGGGAACCAGGACATGGTCACAGAGATCGACTCGAGCGGCGACGCGATGGGGAACGAGCACCACGGGGGACGCCTGTCCCGCCGCTCGGTGCTCGCCGGCGGTCTCAAGGCGGCGGCGGCGATCGGTGCCGGCAGCACGCTGCTGCCGCTCCTCGACCGCGCCGCGGCGGCGGCGCCGCGATTCGGCGCGGTGCCGCTCCTGCGCCACCAAGCAAGCACGGGGAAGCTGACCGTGGCGATCCTCGGCAACGCGGCGTCGAACCAGGTGGCGCTCAAGGCCTTCGCCGCCTTCCAGAAGGAGACCGGCATCACCACCACGCCCTTGTTCATCAACGTGCCGACGTGGGTCGACTTCTTCCAGCAGATCGAGACGCGCCTCGTCGCCGGCGTCGAGATCGACACCATGAACCTCGCCACGGAGGGCTTCCGGCTCTTCGCCAGCAAGGGGGTGCTCGAGCCGCTCGACACCTACATCGCCAAGGACAGGTCGCTCGTCCAAGCGTTCTACGCCGACTGCAACCAGCGAACGCTCTCCCAGTTCAATCAGCACGCCCAGATCGACGGCTACACGTACTACATCCCGTGGGGCTACAACACGATGGGCATCTGGTACAACCGGGCGACGTTCAAGGCGGGCGGCGTCCCGGAGCCGACGCCGGACTGGACCTGGGACGACTTCCTTGCCGCAGCGACCAAGCTGACCAAGGCGCCCAACAACTTCGGGATGAACCTGACCATCGACGTCTTCCAGGGCATCGAGCCTTGGGTCTTCACGAACGGTGGCCAGGTGCTCAACGCCGACTGGTCCAAGGTGGTCATCTCCAACCCTCAGGCGGTCGAGGCGTGCGCGTTCGCCCGCAGCCTCGTCGCCAAGGGCATCGCCCCCTCGCCCGGCGGGACGTACAACCAATTCGGCGCGCTCGGCAACGGTACCCTCGCGATGATGGGCGCCGGGATCTGGCCCTTCAACTACTTCGTGGAGAACGGCGGCGGGAAGAACCTGGCGATCGTCCCCTGGCCGAAGAAGGTGACCCAGGGTTCACCGGTTGGGCTGGCGGCGTTCCCGATCATCGGCGCGTCGAGCAGCAAGGAAGAGGCGTGGGAGTTCGTCAAGTACTCGATCTCGGAGAGCTTCCAGGCAAGCGAGTCGGTGCCGATCGAAGGCGGCATGCCGATGCGCCAGTCGATCGCCACGAGCGCCTCGTTCCTGAAGGGCCTCACCCCGGGCGCCGAATACTTCGCGCAGGCGCTCGAGTACGCCACGCCGGTCGTCGGCGTGACGAACGCCTCCGCCGTGGAGGGCGACATCGACACGGCGTGGCAGCAGATCCTCGCCGGCTCGGTGTCGCCGGCGGCCGGCCTGGCGGCTCTGCAGGCCAAGTGCAACGGCGAGCTGAACGCGGCCTGAGCGAGCACGGCGTCGACTCCCGGCCGGGCCGCAGCAACCGTGCGAGGACGACCACCGCTCCCCGCATGGTGGGCGCCCGGCCGGAGCTAGCCGGTGGCGGGCGTGAGCGAACGGGCGCGAGCGAACGCCGGCGCTGACGAGGAGCCGCACCGGCGGACCGGCGCGCCGCCATCGGCGGCTGGGGGCAGTGACGCGCCGGCGACGGCCTTCGGGGGCTCGGCGCCCGCCGCGGCACGCCAGGTCTCGCCGCTCGCCGCCGCCCGGCGGCGGCGCAACCGCCTCAAGGCCTACCTCTTCGTCAGCCCGGCGATGGTCCTCTTCGTCGCCTTCATCGGCCTGCCCTTCGTCGGCATCGTCGTCTTCTCGTTCCTGCAGTGGGACCTGCTCACACCGCCGACCTTCGCCGGCCTGGCCAACTACCGCCTGCTGATCCACGACGGCGACCTCGCCAACGCGCTCGTCAACAGCCTCCTGTTCGACCTGATGACGACGTCGCTGC
>DATJRL010000349.1:0-7349 GCA_035504785.1 Caulobacteraceae bacterium | reverse complement strand
CTGCCACCCCTCACTTCGCAGCTCCCTAACCGGCGGGGATAGGGTCCTTCTCCCGCAAGGGGGCTGTTGCAAAACTCCCCTCCCCCCTGCGGGGAGGGGTCGGGGGTGGGGGTGCGAGCACGACTGCCTGCCGTCAGGACTCGGAGATTCCCAAACCGAATCAACAACGAGCGAGCTGACACCCCCATCCCCAACCCTTCCCCGCAAGGGGGAAGGGAGCTTTCGGAGCGATCCTCATCGAATTGCGCAACAGGCCCGCAAGGGGAGAAGGAAACAAGACGTCTCTAACACCTCGAAATTGTTGGGTAATCTCCGGCTAGCCCTTCGGCTTGACCAACGCCGCCGAGGCCTGGGTGGCGGGGCTGGCGACGACGATGAGGGGCTCGGGCGCCAGGTACTGTTTGGCCTCGGCCTTCACCTCGTCGAGACTGATGGTCTCGAAGTCCGACTCCCAGCTCGCGGCCGCGGCGATCTGATCCGGGTGCGCCCATGAGCCGTCGAGCATGTCGATCCACCACGGATTGGAGATCTCCCGCGTCGCGCCGTTGTCCAGGACCGGGCGGCGCGCGCGCTCCAGCATCGCCTCGGTGATGTCGCCGCTGGCGAGGTTCTGGGCGATCCTGCGCAGCTCGCCGACGACGACCGCCGTGGCGTCCGGCGCGGTGTCGATCGAGACCGTCATCGAGCCCTGGTCGCCGCCGCGGGAGAGATCCATCTCCACCACCGGCGAGTAGGCCTTGCCCAGGCGCTGGCGGATGTCGTCGATCGCCTGGCCCTGCAAGATCTGGCCGAGCAGGTCCAGCGTGCGCTGTTCGCGCACCTTGTCGGGCCGCCAGACGAACAGCGGCCAGGTGGCCAGCACCGTGGCCTTCTCGGGCGAGCCGTCGTGGGTGGCCATCACCACCTGGTCGGACGGCGCGGGGTAGCGGATCTTGGGCGCGTCCGGCCGCGCGGTGTCCTTCCATTGCCGCGGCGGCAGCGCCCCCAGGGTCTTGGCCACCGCCTGCACCGCCGTCGCCTGGTCGATGTCGCCGACGATCGTCACTTCCAGCGCATCATGCTTCAGCGCCGGTCCGAGGATGCGGGCGAAGTCGGCGCTTCTGACGTGGTCGAGGTCCTGCTCGGCGGGCAACAGTGGAATGCGTGGCGGCGGCAGCGCATCGCTGCGCGCCATCGCCGCGGCCACATCCGGCTCGCTGCGGCTGAGCTCGTAGAGCGTATGCACCGCGGTCGGGATGCGCGCGTCGAGGTCCGGCCGGAAGCCCGGGTCCGAGAGATAGGCGGCGATCAGCTGCAGCTCGACATCGAGGTCGACCGGGCGGGTGGCGCCGGCGATCTCGAAGGCGTCGCGGCCCACCGACAGTTCGAAGTCGCAGGCGTGGCTCTCGCAGAAGCGAACCGTGTCCTCGTAGTCGTTCTTGCCGAGACCGCCTTCGCGCAGCAACGAGGCGCCGAGCCGCGCCGCCGGCAGATCCTTGGCCGCCAACTCCTGTTGACCCGCCCCGAAGCGGATGCGGATTTCCACCCGGTCCTGGGCGTTCTGGCTGGACTTGAAGTTCAGTCGCACGCCGTTGGCGAAGGCGATGCGGGTGGCGTCGATATCCGGCAGCGGTTCGGTGCTGACCACCGTCCCCGGCGGGCCGAAACTGGCGTACGCCCAGGGATGGCCCTGATGCTCGGCGGGCGGCGCGGGCGGCGGCCCGGCTTCCGCGAGCTTCCAGGCCGTCAGCACCGGCGCCTCGTGCTGCGGCTGCGAGGTCACCAGCACGATTGTCGGCTTTCCCGCGTCGGTCCAAACGCGGTTGAACTCGGCGTCGACCCCGTCGCGGGTGAGCTTGGCGAGCGCCAGGCGGCCGATGCGCTGATCCTCCTCGGCGGTGGAGAAGGTGCCGCCCTCGGTGAGGTTGGCGACGATGCTCTGCGCCAGCTGCGCCCCGGTCATGGTCGGCGCCTCGCCCACTTCGGCCTCGACCTGCGCCACCAGCGCCTTGCGGCCCTGCTCGTACTCGTCTTCGGTGAGACCGTACTTGGCCAGCCGGCGCGTCTCGGCGGAAACGGCAGCCAGGGCCCGCTTCCAGTCGTCGTCGCGCAGCGAGATGCTGACGCAGGCGACGTCGGCGGCATCGAACATCGGATCGCGTCCCACCTCGGCCCCGACGAAGGGCGGGTCGGCGCCGTTGGCGAGCGCCGACAGCCGCGTGGACAGGGCCGTCTGCCAGAGGCCGGTCTCGAAGTCGCGGGTGCGGGAGTCGACGCCCTCGCGCTCGTCCGGGTCCTTGTCCATGGCGCGGCACACCTGCAGCGTCGGGGGCACGCGACTGTCGGTCTCCACCAGCACCGCCGTCCGCCGCTCGGGGTCGACATGGCCGAGATCGACCTTGGCCGGCGCCGGGTTCGGGTTCCGCCACGAGCCGAACGCGGCGATGATCCGCTGCTTGAGTTCCTCCGGCGGGACATCGCCCACGGCCACCACGATCGAGTTCTCGGGCCGGTACCAGGTGTCGTGGAAGTGGCGGATCGTGTCGGCGTTGACGGTGGAGATCACCTCCTTCAGCCCGATCGGCTCCCGCTTGGGCCCAAGCAGGCCCGGCAGCATGAACTCTTCGCTGCTGTCGGCGATCTGGGCCATGGCGCCGCGGCTGCCGATGTATTCGGACATGATCACGCCGCGCTCCCGGTCGACTTCGCTCGGCAGGATCAGCAACCCGTCGGCGACGTCGCGCAGCCAGGCGAAGCCCATGTCGAGCCGGTCGGGCGTGATCTCCGAGATGTCGAGGCTGAAGGTGGTGTTGTCGAAGCTGGTCTCGGCGTCCTGGTCGCGGCCGATCGAGACGCCGATGTCGGCGAAGCGCTTCATCACCGTGCCGGGCGGGAAGTGCTGGGAGCCGTTGAAGGCCATGTGTTCGAGGAAGTGGGCGACGCCGCGCTCGCTCTCGGTCTCGTCCATCGATCCGGCGCCGACGTAGAGAATGATCGAGACCTGGCGCGTGCCCGCCCGGCGCATGACGCCGTAGGTCAGCCCGTTATCCAGCTTGCCGATCTCCGCGTCGGGATTCGGGCGGGTGTATGGATACGTCGGGTCTTCCGCCGTCGGGTCCACCGAATTGGCGGGGCCGTTCGGCGCGGGGGCGGCCCAGGACGGCATCGCCGCCAGGAGGCCCAGCAGCACGGCCAGGGTGGTCAGGAGGGCGTTCAAGCGGTGGATCATACTGGCGGCGCCTCGTTCATTGCATCCAAGCTTAGACTGCGCTCCGACCCGCCCCAAGGCGTCACGCGACCGGCGATGCAAACGGTGCACGGCGGCGCATTGATGGCGCGCCAGTGTTCCACCTGACGTTTCGACTGCGTCATAACCTCGCTGCGGCCCCAGCCAGACGCCGGCAGAGCGACTGTGAGGGTCGCGGCGACATTCTGAGTCGTCAGCGCCCGCCGCTCGCGGCCAGCTCGCGATCCATGGTCGCGTGCGCATCCGCCAGGGAAAGCCTCGACGCCAGCAATCGATCGACCGTCCAATGGTCGTGCTCCAGGAAATAGGCGGTGAGCATGCGGTACTCGGCGTAGAGGCCGCTCCCGCGGTACGTCAGCTGAGGGTCATGGGCCTGATAGTGGCGATAGAGGTCGCGCCAATCCACCTGGCTGCCCATGCCGATATAGTCGGCGTAGCCCTCGCGCACCCACTGCGGCAGCATGTGGTTCCAGAGATGCGCGGCGCCCAGATGCTCCGCCGTGAACGAGTGGGTGATCTCATGCGCCGCGTAGTAAGCCAGCGTGCGCGGCGGCGCCGCCGGTTTGCCGGTGCGGCGGCCGAACACCTGATCGTGGTCGATGTCGGAATGACGCAGGAAGACGTTGTTGGTGAGCGGGTAGTAGTTCACCCCGGCGGCGCCCCGGGCGAAGCCGAAAAACAGGTCCTCGCGCCAGCGTGCGTTGGCGATGAAGATGGCGTGCGCCAGGTAGTCGTCCAGCGGCGAGGTCGCCAGACGCTTCTCCACGTCGGCCAGCACGCGTTGGCCCGCCGCCTCGTCGAACGGCTCGTCCGACCAGATGGTCAGCCGCCCGTCGGACGTATGGTAGGTGAAGAAGCCGGGCGCCTCGACCAGCGCGAGCACGAACAAGGCCAGCGCCAGCAGCGCCAGGCCGACAAGCACCCCGATCACACGGGTGACCGCTTTAAGCGCCGCAGCCAACGTTCGAGCCCTCCGCGTGGCGGGCGGCGCATCGTGGCCGGGCCCCGCCCGCGAGCATGAATACCACCGTTACTCGAAATGCGCGCGGGCGCTGTCCTTCGGCGGGGCGTCAGAGCGCTGCGAGCGCCTCCAGCACGCGGTCGGGCGTCATCGGATAGTCGCGGATGCGGAGGCCGCAGGCGTTGTAGACGGCGTTCGCCACCGCGGCGCCCGCGCCGCAGATGCCGGCCTCGCCGACCCCCTTGATGCCGAGCGGGTTGGCCTTGTCGTCCACCTCGGGCAGGAAATAGGCGTCGAGATTGGCGATGTCGGCGTGGACGGGCGGAAAGTAGCCGCCCAGATCCTGGGCCGCCAGGCTGCCGTAGCGCGGATCGACGCGGTTGATCTCGGTGAGCGCCGCGCCGACGCCCCAGATCATGCCCCCGGTGATCTGGCTCCTGGCGGTCTTCTCATTGAGGATCCGGCCGCAGGCGAAGGCCCCCAGCATCCGGCGCAGCCGGATTTCGCCGGTCACCGGATCGACGCCGACCTCGCAGAAGTGGGCGCCGTAGGAGTGGCTGGAATAGTCGCGAGCGTCGGACGCTGGGGCGGAAGCGCCTTCGACCTCGACGCCGTGGGGCGCGAGCCGGCTCACCAGCGAGGCCAAGGTCTCCGAGCGGTTCTCCACCACGATCAGGCCGTCGCGGAAGTCCACCGCCGCCGGGTCGTGCCCATGGAGCGGCGAGCCGGGGTCCGCGACCGCCATCTCCGCGAGCCTGGCCCTGAGCGCCATGCCTCCGGCCAGCGCGCCGGAGCCGGCCGAGGCGGCGCCGAACTGGCCGCCGGAGCCCGGCGCGGGCGAGAAGCCGCTGTCGCCGATCTCCACCGTCACCCTCTCCAGCGGCACGCCCATGGTCTCGGCGGCGATCTGGGCGAGGATGGTGTAGCTGCCGGTGCCGATGTCCGTCATGCCCTGCCGCAGACGGATGGAGCCGTCGGCGCCGACTCTCATCGACGCCTTGGCGGGCAGCATGAAGTTGCCGCGGATGGCGCAGGCCATCCCCATGCCGACCAGCCAACGGCCGTCGCGCACCTGACCGGGCTTCGGGTTGCGCGTCTCCCAGCCGAAGCGACGCGCGCCATCGCGCATGCATTCGACGAGCTGGCGCACCGAGAACGGATGCCCGGTCTCGGGGTGCTGGTCCGGTTCGTTGCGCACGCGCAGCTCGATGGGGTCCAGGCCCAGCCGGTCGGCCAGTTCGTCCATCGCGGCCTCCAGACTCATCATGCCGGGCGCCTCGCCGGGCGCACGCATGGCCGAGGCGGCGGCGATGTCCATCAACTGCAGCCGGTGGCCGGTCAGCCGGTTCGGCGCGGCGTAGAGCGAGCGCGAGAACGCCGCGGCGCGTTCCAGGAACGGTTCGCCCCGGGCGCAGTGCGTCGTCGCCTCGAGCGCGAAGGCGGCAAGGCGTCCGTCGGGCGTCGCGCCCAGACGCACCCGCTGCACCGTGGCCGGGCGGTGGACCGTGGCGTTGAACATCTGCTGGCGAGTGAGCGCGATCTTCACCGGCCGCCCCAGCGCCCGCGCCGCCAGGGCCGCCAGCGCGAAATCCTCGTAGACCGATCCCTTGCCGCCGAAGCCGCCGCCGATGTAGCGCGACAGCAGGTGGACGTTGCGCCGGTCGATCATCAGCGTCTCCGCCAGCAGATGCTGCGGCTGCTTGATCATCTGCACCGAGGCGTGGACCACCACCGTGTCGCCCTCCCACCAGGCGGTGGTGGCGCACGGCTCCATCTGGCAGTGGTTCTGGATCGGGGTCGAATAGGTCTCGTCGAGCTGGATCGGCGCGGCCGCGAACGCCGCCTCGAAGTCCCCAACCCGGCTGTCGACGTCGCCGCGGGCCGGGCCGGCTCTGGCCGGATCGAACAGGTACTCGCCGCCCGCGTCCGCGTAGCGGATGCTGACGAGGTGCGCGGCATGGGTCGCCGCCTCGAAGGTGTCGGCCACCACCAGCGCCACCGGCTGGCCGAAATAGCCGACCTTGGGCGTTGCGAACACCGGCTCGGCGGCGGCCTGGCTCTGCACGTAGGTCTTGGCGCCCTTCCGCCCCTGACCCGGGGGCTGGTTGAACGGATGCCAGACCAGATGCACGCCCGGCGCGGCGCGGGCGGCCGCGTCGTCCACCGCGGTCAACTCGCCGCAGCCGATCTCGGCGCCCACCAGCACGCCGTAGGCCGGCGGCGAGGGTGTTTCGACCTCGTTGGCGTAGGGCGCCGTTCCCGAGACCTTCAGCGGCCCCTCGTAGCGGTCGACCGCGCGGCCGATCAGGCCGGAGCGGTTCCGGGTGATCGGGTTGGGCCGGGCATAGTCGGCGATGCTGCTCATCCGCCCGCTCCTTCTTCCAGCGCGGCGGCGACGACCCGCTTCGCAAGGACGATCTTGAAGTCGTTGCCGCCGCGGCCTTTCGCGCCGGCGAGTTCGGCCTCGGCGGCTTCGGCGGGCGACGCGCCGGCCGCCCGCGCCGCCTCGGCCAGGGTCGCGCGCCAGGGCTTCAGCGCCACCGCGCCCAGCGCCAGCCGGTCGCCCGCCCGCGCCAGGCTGAACAGGCCGCCGGCGTAGGAAGCTCGGTCGCGCACCTTGCGGTAGTCCTGCGGCCAGTCGGGCGGGGGCGGCAAGACCACGGCGGTGACCAGCTCGCCGGCTCCCAGATTGGTCTCGATCTCGGGGGTGTCGCCCGGCAGGCGGTGCACGTCGTCGATGGCGAAGGCCCGCGCCTGGCCGGACGGCGTCACCGTCTCAACCTTCGCCTCCAGCGCCGACAGCGCCACGGCCATGTCGGACGGGTTCACGGCGATGCAGGCCTCGCTGGCGCCCAGGATGGCGTGGCTCCGGTTCAGCCCCTCCAGCGCGCTGCAGCCGGCCCCCGGCTCGCGCTTGTTGCAGGGCTTGGCGGGGTCGTAGAAGTACGGGCAGCGGGTGCGCTGCATCAGGTTGCCGCCGACGGTGGCCTTGTTGCGGAGCTGCGCCGAGGCGCCGGACAGCAGCGCCTGCGCCAGCACCGGGTAGCGGGCGCGCACCCGCCGGTCGGACGCCGCGGCGGTGTTGGAGACCACCGCGCCGATGCGAAGTCCGCCGTCGGACGTCTCGGCGATCTCGGCCAGCGGCAGCCGCCCGACGTCGAT